>CAYOLA010000020.1:0-8353 GCA_964404735.1 uncultured Bacteroidales bacterium | reverse complement strand
GTGTTGATCATAACCAAGGTGCTGACCGGAGCGGCAGCCATCATATTGGGCATCGTTGCCGGAATGTTCCTGATTACTTCCCTGTTTGGTTTTTGCGGGCTTTACAGCCTGATCGGGATAAATACCTGCAAAGTAAGGAATAACTGATCAGGCAAACAGGGCTGATGCGATGCCATCGGCAAATAATTTACCTTTCCTGGTCAGGTAAAGAACGTTGTTCCGCTGTTCCAGTTTTTTTTCTTCCAGGAATTTTTGTGCACCCAGCCGCAGTTGTCGTTCATATTTCTCACCAAATTGCTGACTAACGATTTCCAGACTACATCCCCACATCGTTCTCAGCGAAGTCATTACATATTCATTAAAACGCTGCGCTGTGCTGAGGATCTCTTCTTCAAAAATTTCATTGTATTGTTTACCCGGCTTCATCCATTCCGTTACCGAAGAAATGTTCCATCGTCTGCTTTGTCCATTATAGGAATGCGCTGAAGGGCCGAGGCCAAGATAATGCTTACCGGTCCAGTAGAGGCAATTATGCCTGGAAAATTTTTCGTCTTTTGCAAAATTCGATATCTCATAATGAACAAACCCGTTTTCTTCCATGAATTCAAGAAGAAAGGAAAACTGGGCAATGCTGCTTTCCTCGGAAGGAGCTTTAACTTTTCCTCTTTCAATAAAGTGGTGCAGGGCTGTCCGGGGTTCAACAGTCAGCGCATAGGCTGATAGATGCTGCAACCCGCAGGACATAAAAATATCGAGATTTTTTTTCCACTTATCTATTCCCAGCGTCGGGATGCCATAGATCAGGTCAATGGTGAGATTGTCGAATTGCTCCTCCTGAAGAAATTTGATGGCATTCATGGCGCTGCACCCATCGTGCCGGCGGTTGAGGTAATGCAAATCCTCGTCAAAAAAAGATTGCACGCCCAGACTAAGCCTGTTAACAGCGGTATTTTTTAGCTTTTTCGCCCAGTCCCTCTTCACATCATCCGGATTTGCTTCAACTGTGATCTCCGCCTCATGTTCAAGGTTGAACACACTACCAATACTGTCAATAACCCGGTTGATATCATCCGCCGCAAGCAAAGAGGGCGTTCCTCCGCCAAAGTAAATACTTTCGATCCGTTGTGAGCCGAGATAATCCTTTTGCTGCAATATTTCATCCAATAAAGATTTAATGAAACCAGGCCTGTGACTTTCTGACACTGTTGAATAAAAATTACAGTAATGGCACCTGCTGCGACAAAAAGGAATATGGATATAAATACCGGCCATTTATTTGATACTGTGTGCAAAAATAATCTTTATTCAGCGGATGTAACTTAAATAACGGCCTGCCGGCCTTTAAAGTCCGGTAAAGGATCACCGGAGCGGATAAAACGGTCAGGTCTGTATTTTACATATACCTCACCGGATTTTTTTATTATTTCATTCTGAACAAATTAAAAAGATTCAAAATAAGAAAGAATAAGCCGTTGATCACAATATGAATGACATTTTCATCGTATTTTTATGGCAAATTATTATTTAACATCTATGAAAAGAAGGGATTTTTTAATCAGAGGACTGGGTGCCGGTATTTTGGCAGGAACCGGTTTAACCCTCGGTGGTTTTGGCCGTTTGGCGGGAAATCCGGCGGCAGCTGAAAACGATGAATTCGACCTGGTTGCAGTGAAAGGTTCAGACCCTGCCAGCATGTTCGACCTGGCCATGGAAGCGATGGGTGGCATGGGTAGATTTGTTAAACCCGGGCAAACGGTTGTTGTGAAGCCCAACATCGGATGGGATACGGTACCCGAACGGGCAGCCAACACCAACCCCCAGCTCATCGGACGGATCGTACAAAGGTGCTTTGATGCAGGAGCCCGTTCGGTAAGTGTTTTTGACAATACCTGCGATGAATGGAAGAAATGCTATGTGAATAGTGGCATCGAGGAAGAAGTAAAAAAAGCCGGCGGCACCATCGTTCCGGGAAACAGCGAATCATACTACAAAAATGTAAATATCCCGGCCGGTAAAAGCCTCAGGGAAACAAAGGTACACCAGTTAATCCTCAATACCGACGTATTTATCAATGTCCCCGTGCTGAAGCACCACGGCTCGGCCAAGCTGACCATCGCCATGAAAAACCTAATGGGTGTGGTATGGGACAGACGATGGTGGCATAAGAATGACCTGCACCAGTGTATCGCCGATTATGTTTTACACCGCAAGCCCGACCTGAATGTCGTTGACGCTTTCAGGGTAATGAAAAGGAACGGCCCCAGGGGTGTTTCGGTGGAGGACGTGATCATGCTCGATTCCCTGCTTGTTTCCGCTGACATTGTAGCAGTGGATGCCGCAGCCACCAAGCTTTTCGGAATGGAACCCGAAGACATTCCCTATATTGATATTGCCCACGAAATGGGCATCGGCAATAAAAACCTTTCCGAATTGAATATCAAAAGGATCATTCTGTAACCATGAATTTTAAAATCCTGAAATGGGGCAGGGTGATCATTTCGCTGGGATTTCTGATTCTGATCACTTTTTTCTTCATTGATTTTACCAACGCCTTTTCAGGCAGGGTCATCCAGTCGATCCTCTACCTCCAATTCATTCCCTCACTGCTCAGCTTTTTGAAATTTGCAGGCATCGGCGCTGCCGGTTTTATATTTATTATTCTTCTCAATCTTTTTGCGGGCCGTATATATTGTTCAACGATTTGCCCGCTGGGCACCTTCCAGGATGTTGTAATCCGGATAAAAAGAAAACTTACACGGAAAAATAAGTTCAGGTATCAGCGAAGTTTCAATTATCTGCGGTATATCATCCTGATCCTCTCTATTCTTCTGTTTATCGCCGGATTGGTCTTTCCCTTGCTGCTGCTGGATCCTTACAGTAATTTCGGAAGGATCGCCACGAACATTTTCAGGCCTGTTTTTTTGTTTTTGAACAACAATGCCACCAGTATGCTCGAATCCATGAGCATTTATTCGCTTTACCGGGTGGAACCGGGAATGCACCACTGGCTGTCGTTTTTATGGTCAGTCATCATTTTATTGATTGTCATTTATTTCTCCTATAAATACGGACGCCTGTTCTGCAATACCCTGTGTCCGGTTGGTGCCCTGCTGGGATGGCTTTCACGGTTTTCCATTTTTAAGATATACCTGAACCGTACATTGTGCACATCCTGCGGAAAATGTTCGGCCGTTTGCAAGGCCGGCTGTATCGACGTAAAAAACAAATCCGTAGATTTTTCACGCTGCGTAGGCTGCCTGAACTGCCTTTCATCGTGCCCGGAGAATGGCGTGATCTTCGGCAGAAAGGGTAAAATCGATAAGGCCGTTATCCTTCCATTCGATGATAAAAGGCGCGATCTCATCAGTGGAGGTTTAACCGCAATGGCTTCGCTGGCCGGAATGTCGTTGCTGGCGCAAGGGAGGGGATATGGCCGCAGGAGAATTAACCAGCCTGTTCCGGTAATAAAAGAGTATCCGGTTTCTCCCCCCGGATCAATCAGTTTGGATCACTTCAACGGCAGTTGCACTGCCTGCCACTTATGTGTTAACGCCTGCCCCACCCATGTTATCAGGCCTTCATTCCTGGAATACGGCCTGGCGGGAATTATGCAGCCCCGGATGGATTACCATGCAAGCTATTGCAATTTCGATTGTATTATTTGTTCGGAAGTTTGTCCGACAGGAGCGCTCCACCCGCTCAAACCGGAAGAAAAACATGTTTTGCAGCTCGGAAAAGTTATTTTTATTAAACAGAACTGCGTTGTTTTCACTGATAACACCGATTGCGGAGCGTGTTCAGAACACTGTCCGACAAAAGCGGTTTACATGAGGCCTTTTCGCGGAAATCTGTTCCTTCCCGAAGTAAATCCCGATATTTGCGTGGGTTGCGGGGCCTGTGAATATGCCTGCCCGACCAACCCTAAATCCATCTATGTTGAAGGGAACCCCGTTCATCTGACAGCCGAAAAACCCATTATTAAAAAACTGGAACAAGCCGATCAGCAGGAAGATTTTCCTTTCTAAACGGTTTTTTTCAGTATGATCCTGAAAGTCGTATCCTGGTTGGGATGTGAGTGCTTTACAAAGATCCTTCCCCTGTGATAATCCCTGATAATTCTTTTCGACAAGGACAAACCCAATCCCCATCCCCTTTTTTTGCTGGTATAACCGGGATAGAAAACGGCCTTGAATGATGATTTGGGAATTCCTTTTCCCGTATCAGTGATATCGATAACAACGGTATTTTTTTCATCATACAGGGAAATGGTGATGGTTCCGTGCCCCTGCATGGCATCGATGGCATTTTTTACAAGGTTTTCGATCACCCAGCCAAATAAATGCGCATTGACCGGGACAATGAGTGGCTTATTGTCGTGAACCCTGATATTGAAATTGATCTTTTTTGAAACACGTGATTTCAGGTATTCCGTTGAATTATGGACAATATCAACAATATTAATGGGGTCGAGGCTGGGAGGCGAACCGATCTTGGAAAAACGGTCGGTAATATTTTCAAGCCTGTCAATGTCTTTTTTGATCTCATCCAGGGCTTCATCCTCAATACCCTTCAGCTTCAGAAGTTCGAGCCAGGCAATAACCGAAGACAGTGGCGTGCCAAGCTGATGGGCGGTTTCTTTCGACATGCCAACCCAAACCCTGTCCTGCTCCGATCGCCTCGAAATACTAAATAAAAAGTAAGCGATCAGAAGAAAGAGGCCGATCACCCCAAACTGTACATAAGGATACACCCGCATCTGTCCCTGTATGGCAGAGCTTTTATAAAAGATGAACCGCCTGTCTTTTCCCGCCAGGGTAATTTCGATCGGTTCATTCTCAGCAGCCATTTTTATCAATACTTCCTGAATATCCAGTGAGTCTTCAGGCAGTTCTTCCTCGAGATTGCCTGAAACGAGTATTTTCGTATGTGTGCTGTCGGTTATGATAACGGGGACCGAAACGGCATTTTCCACGACTTCCGACAGGAACGATTCGTTCAGGTCTTCGAGTACCTGCCGCAATTCAGTATATATTTTTGACTCCTTAAAATACAATACCTGGAACTCACCCGGAAGATATTCGATACGGATAGGATTATACACCGAAAATTCCTTTTTAAGCGCACCTGCCAGCACATCGCATTGATATACCGTATCATCAACATTTCTAGCATGGATGATGCTGTCGGCATCCGTAGTCATGATCACCGGTATGGTGGTATTTCCGGTTATGATCTTATAATAGATATCAAGCACATCCGAATTAACCTCGCTCATCATATTTTTTGATGCGTCGGCAAGTATCTCTGCACGCTTTCTTTCCTCTTCCCCGATCTGATTAAAAAACCGTTCGGTATAGGACACCAGATTGGCCTTTCGCTGAAGGGCATCGGCCCAGATCCTGACATTTTCCCTTTCAGACCTGGAAATTTTATTCACCAGTATGTTGGAATACCACAAAGATGCCGTTACGATGATCACCGCAATGGAAAACAGTATCCATTTCCACCTTCTTTTTCTGGAATAATAATTCATGTTATATTTTATTGCATGCCTGCCAATTAAAACGCAGCAAGTAAAGCAATGTTTTGCTTGCAATTTGTAAATTTAAAAAAATTAATGTTTTCCGGGCCTGGAATTTATAACCGCTCATTGCGGAACGCTTTTTGTATTTAAACAATCCAGAAAAACATCGCTCTCACTAAAAAAACCAATTTTAACAAATAAACTACTTTTTTAGTTGCATAACTAATTTTTTAGTTGTATATTTGCGGGGAACTATGGAATGAAATTGTATAATAAAACATCCCAAAATTAAGCGTTCAACTAACTTAATAGTTATATAACGGCACAACAACACAACAAACATGAAAGAACTCACCAGGGCAGAAGAAGAGATCATGCAAATACTTTGGAAGATCAACAGGGGGTTTATCAGGGACATTCTTGAAGAATTACCGGATCCGAAACCGGCATACAATACGGTATCGACCATCGTACGCATACTCGAAAAGAAAGGTTTTGTAGGCTATAATATTTACGGAAAATCACACGAATATTATCCGCTGCTTTCAAAAAGGGAATACACAAAATCATATTTCGGGCTTTTCCTGAAGAATTACTTCGGGAATTCGTACCGCGAAATGGTATCGTTCCTGACCAGCGACAATAATTTTGATATCAGGGAACTGGAAGCGTTGAAGCAAGCCATGGCTGAAGAGATCATCCGCAAAAAAATCAAGGAAAATGAATGAACTGTTCACCGCCCTGTTGCAATCCTCGGCATGTATCGCCATCGTATACCTGGCCTACAGCCTTTTCCTCAGAAAGGAAACTTTTTACAACGCCAACCGTACATTCCTGTTGGCAGCACTGCTTATATCCGCGGCGATCCCGTTCATCAACCTCCCTGAATTATTCCCACAATACGAGGAAAGCTCAACCATCATGCTGGAACCGCTTATCATAGGCGGCACTTATGTGAGGGCTGCGATCAGCGGCAACCCGGCAACATTTGATATAATATTGGCAGTATACCTGAGCGGCATGACTTTTTTCGGTTTGCGTTTTCTTTTCCGTCTTTTTCAAATATTACGTCTTGTAAACCGTTTTGGGATCACCCGGAAAGATGGCGCGTATTTCGTTTATACAGCCAGGGATTACGCGCCCTTTTCGTTTTTCAACCTGATTTTTATAAATGCCACGGGTTTCAATTCTTCCGAAGCCTAAGATATCATGGCGCATGAGCTGGTCCATGCCAGGCAATGGCATAGTCTTGACCTGATATTGCTTGAAATACTGGCTATCGTCCATTGGTTCAACCCATTTATCTGGATGTTACGCCACGCCTTCAGGGGCCTGCACGAATTCCTGGCCGACGAAGGGGTCATTCACAGCGGAGCAGACATAAAAATATACAGCGCGATGCTTTTCAGGCAAAGCACAGGCATTCAGGTTTCGGACCTGACAAATCACTTCAGTAAATCATTATTAAAAAGGAGGTTCACCATGATGTACAAAAGGAAATCAAAAAGCCTTGCCAGGATCAAACTGATTTTGGCCATTCCCCTGGTATTGGGCATGATGTTGCTCATAACATGTACCAGCAATGATCATTCGCAACAGGCAGAAAATCCTATACCGCCAGGCACACCGGAAACCATTATTAATGAAACCGTTCCTGAAGAACTACCCCCGGCTGTTCCACAGGATGAAGAAACACCAGTTTTTATAGTTGTTGACGAAATGCCGGTCTATCCGGGGGGCCTTGATGCCATGTATGCTTTTCTCGGCGAAAACATAAAATATCCCGAAGAAGCAAAGAAAAACGGTACCACCGGCAAAGTCTTCATCAGCTTTGTGGTTGAAAAAGACGGCCGGATCAGCAACACCGAAATATTGCGCGGCATCGGCCACGGATGTGACGAAGAAGCCATACGCGTTGTTGAATCCATGCCGTCATGGACGCCCGGCAGGCAAGGAGGGCAAACCGTCAGGGTCCGGTTCAATCTTCCGATCAAGTTTGCCCTTGATTAACACGAAAACGCTGATAAATGGCACACCAAGGCTGGCTTCCGGGTTAATAATAGGCTTATTCTAAAAATTCGATCAGGAATTCTCCGTGGGTGCGTTTACACTGCTTATTGCACAATTCAAGGATATTCGAAGCTTTACTTCTCGCAATCGCTCAATCGTACAATCGTAAGCAGTGTGCAGGGATTAATTGTTCAAACTTTTCATAATCAACGAAAAGGATAAAAGCAATTCTGCCTTTTAAGAAATATTCTTAATTTCGCGGCAATCAGAAATCCCTTAAAACACAGTTATGAAAACCAAAACAGTTCTTACAATTTTTTCGTTTACACTCATCATGATCTTCGCATCCTGTATGCAAAAAACTTCGCATGAAGCAACCGAAGATCATGTAACGATCATCCCTGCAGGACAATCATTTGAGCCCGTTTCAAACGAATATGTTGCAGAAAGGCTTGCCATTTATGCTCCCTTTACACTCAGCGCCGACATTTCCCATTTATCGGAAAATGAAATAAAAATCATTTCCATTCTTTATGAAGTTGCTGAAATCATGGATGGGCTTTTCTGGAAACAGACCATTGGCGGGAAAAACGCATTTCTTAACAACATTACAGACGAAAACACCCGGAAATTTGCCATGATCAATTATGGCCCCTGGGACCGGCTGAACAACAACAAACCTTTTATCGCCGGCATCGAAGAAAAACCCAAAGGAGCCAATTTCTATCCCGCCGACATGAGCAGGGAAGAATTTGAAGCATTCGATAACCCCGATAAAAACAGCTTGTATACCCTGATCCGCCGTGACGAAAACGGATC
>CAYOLA010000019.1:0-23265 GCA_964404735.1 uncultured Bacteroidales bacterium | reverse complement strand
GTTTACCAGCTTGTTCGGGGTAACCACACACGGGCGAGTGCCATTCTGAGTGCCATGAGCGAGGGAAGGATACCGACCGATCCCGAGATCATCCGCAATATGCGCGAAGGAACAATGGTCAGTCACAGGGTGATGCTCGCCATGGAGCACGGCGGGGAGCCAACGGCATGGAGCGTTATTCCTGACAGTCCCCGCTCCCTGGCCGAACCGGCCCTGAACAGATGGCTGGCCACACAATTGGGTGATCCGGCCACGGTGGCGTGGAGGGCAGTCTTTGGAAATACTACTACCTATTTCACCCTGGCCGATCTGGGTATGCAGCCCATCGACCTGGTGATCCTGGCGGGAAGTGGAGAGGAAGGGCTCTCCGGGCTTGAAAAGAGGGCGGCACACCTGGCCCGCCAGCACGGAGCCGGCGAAACAGATACCATCGCAATAGATTTCTACCAGGCACCACCGGAGGCGCTGAGCAGTTTGGGTGAACAACTGGCACTGATACAGCAACTGGGAAAAATAGCAGTTAAATCCCGCGTGGCCGATGGCCGGGACTTCAGGCTGCCTGAAGCGGATGAAAGTTTTGGCCTGCTTGCTCCCTCCATCAATACCGAAGAACTCTATGACAGATTGCGCGATGCTGTGCAGGGCTACAGCGGTATGCTTCAGAAACTTTCTGTGTTCCTGCCCGGCGTACCCGTAACACCAACACTACTGGCGACAGCTGCCGAGCGGAGCATCGAACTTACAAACTGGGGGTTTCAAGGATACTACCCCGACATCAGCGGAGAACAGGAAGAGACCGATTTGATTCAAAAGATCCTTTCTGCCAAAGAAACAATGACACATCATCTGCAACGTGCTGAAGACCTGCTGGCTTCCCTGCCCCTGGAACCGGAACAGGTGAAATGGATCGAAGCCTCCCGGGAGATCGGTGAGTTATTATTTGGTTCCGGATTCAAGATCATCCCCCGCTTGAGCATAGCGGAAGCCCCGGAACTCAAAGCCCGCATGCAGGAACCGCATGCCAGCGGTATTCTTCGAAATATTAATGCTGAAGAAATGGAGACATGGTTCAGCGACCTGGCCATGGTGAGGAAAAACCTGGCGCCGCTCGATACCTTCAGGATGCTGACGGATGTATGTCGCGGACAAAAGATCCCGTTCTCTGTGGTACAACTCCCTCACATACCCAATGTCACGGGAACCACCGATGAGTATTGGCTTGGGGCTTCGTTTCCCGAAACCTGGCAGCCTGAGGAAGACAAACTTTCCCTGGCTGTATTCGGATACGAGGATCTTGCCGGTTCCACCTGCGCAATTATTTTCGACGAATGGACTGAGATCATCCCTGTTGAAACACAAACCTCGGGCATTGCCCTGCACTATAACCAGCCCGATGCCCGTCCGCCGCAATCTTTGATGCTTGCTGTATCTCCGGTGGTTACAGGCGCCTGGAGCATTGATGACCTGGGGCTCATCGTGGAAGAGGCATATAAGATGGCCCGGATCCGTGCTGTGGAACCGGATCATTTCGATAAAACCCTTTTGGCACAATTGCTTCCGGCAATTTCGCTTCTCTCGGGTGGTGATGCGCAGGTGGTGAGCCAGATGCTCTCCGTTTACAAAAGTTTTGATGAAGAAATAAAAAGCGTTTTTGTAAACTTTGGAGATGTCAATGAGGGAACAGGTGAAGAAAGAACAGAAATAATATAGAAAAAAATATAGCCATGGCTAATTTTTATGACCCTTGCGAACGTTTTCATAATTACCAGCGGCTGGAGGGACGCCCGCGTGAAACGGAACTCGATGATTCACTGGCTGCCAAAATCCATGATCCGCTCTGGATGCTGGCAAGGCAGTATCAATTCGGAGAGTTTCAGGGTGAGGATGCAGGCTCAGCCATCTCTGCAAAGGTTGCCCTGAACAAGGCGCGGCTGTGCGGGTTCCGTACCGGCAAAATGAAACTCCGGGCAATAGACCCTTCATTGCCCCTTGAAACAGTGGTGGAACGCCTTGCTCCCGATATCGACCACAAGATGTCGCTCAGGATGGGCCAAAAATTTCTTGAATTGCTCTCTGCGGGCGGAAATGCAATGATGTCATGGCCCGTTGATGACTACCGGGCACAGTTTCTGGCTCGATTCCCCTTTGAGGTGCCGGCACCCGACAAGGAATTGCCGGAAGGAGAACTGGCGGTACAGGCGCGTGAAAAGACACTTCGCCAGGCCAACCTCTTCCTGAAAGCCATAAGCGGTAAAGCCATCAATGGGGCCATGATGTGGCACTTTCTTGAGGATCAGGCCTCCAGGGCAAATTCATGGGTGGCGGCTCCGGACACTACGGAAGGCTTCATCGATCCTGCCCATGAGGCTGCACTTATTGAAGCAGTGACGGCATGGCTGGAATGGGTGCGTCAAACATGGAATTTTCCACCGAAAGACCAGCCGGCAGCCTGGCAACAAGAGAAAATGGAGTATGATTTCGATGTCTCCATTGATGAGGGTGATGACAAAACCACTGTACTTCATGCCGAAGGTTATCATCATGGCCATCTCGACTGGTTCGCTTTTGATGTGGGAGAGGCACGTCGCGACCGAAATCTCAAAGAGCCTGTTAGTGATGAAGGCATCACCAGGGAGGTGAAGGCAGTTATTCCGGCGCAGGCATCCTTTCAGGGAATGCCGAACGCCCGGTGGTGGGAGTTGGAAGACTGCCGGGTGGATCCTGGCAACTTCAAGGCGACCGACACCGATGTTGCGGCTTTGCTGATATCGCAGTTTGCCCTGTACTACAGCAACGACTGGCTGATGATCCCATACGTGATACCGATGGGCTCAATGGTTGAGGTGGAAGGGATTATCGTTACCGACACTTTTGGGAACAGGACTTTTATTGAGGCTGCACACAAGGAATCGGGGGTGTCGTGGAAGGACTGGACAATGTTCAGCCTGGCCGAAAAAGCTTCCGGGCAGGATGCCGGTGGCATTGAACAGCGGATATTTGTTCCGCCGGCTGCCGTGAAAGTGCTCGAAGGGGAAGCTGTTGAGCAGATCAGGTTTATACGCGATGAGATGGCAAACATGGTCTGGGGCATCGAAAAGATCGTCCCCGACAGAATGGGAGGCGGAACAGATGGTTATGAGTGTGCCGCTGCCATCGATCATATATATAGAATGCTTGAAGAAGAGGATGCTGCTGAGGTGCCCGATCATGTAGTAGTTGACCCGTCATCTCCGGAAGAAATGCATCTGGCCAAAACAACCCGCCCGCAACTGAAATACACCCTTGGCAATACCGTAACGGAGAACTGGATACCATTTATTCCGGTCCATATAGAGAGATCAAACCGTGAGATGACGCTGCAACGGGCAAGCATGCCCAGGATATCAGCGATCAAACCACCCCATCAGGTGCGACCGCGAACACCCATGTTGCGTGAAGGGATTGATGCAAACGACAACCAGATCCGGCCCCTTTTTATCAACGAGGAAGAAGTGCCAAGAGCCGGTGCAACAGTAACAGGTTCGTACCAGCGATCCCGCTGGTACAATGGTAAGATCGTGTTGTGGTACGGAAGGAGAAAAACCACAGGCAGAGGAGAGGGAAGCAGCGGTTTGAGATTCGACCATCTGGCAGAGAATCTCTAAAAAAATTATGATTATCGTTGTTTTTAACTATTAGATTCCTTATCTTTGACATGTTGGAATAGCATCAGACAAAAAATATTCAAGATAAAACCAAGCAATTGGGAGAAATCTGAGAAATGCAGAAGACTTTAGACAGAATTTGAACCTGGAAACAAACAAGTGAGTAACTTGACTTTAGAGATCTGAGTTTTTCAGTGCGCCTGCGTGTTTCATGCGGCGCTTTTTATTTTGATCCATCCTTTATATAATAAACACGCAATTGTATCCAATCATTTTCTGCTGCCTTTCAGGGCAGTTGACATATTCATCACTTCGTTAAACAAAGCGTCCAGGTTGTCGGCTTTAATGATCCGGGTGTGGCCGGGCCGGGGGGTATTATATCCGGCTGCATGATCGTAGTAAGAAAGCAGTTGACCAGCAACCTCTTCATAGGCCTTCTGATGGACCAATTCAATTAATCTCCCGGCCAGTTTTTCACCCAGGCGGGGGCTAACGGAATGGATTGCCCGGATAAGTGCCGGGTCATCGATCCCGGCATAGGCTTTCACCAGGTTCCTGACGCGTTCGGCTTTCGGCAGATGCAGGATGATCCGGGGTGCCGCTGAAAGCTGGTCAGCGAGTGGAGCCGGCAGGTAGCATTGCCCCAGGGGGCGGGTCTCCTCTTCTACAAATATGGGCTGGCCGGGATTAAAACTCATGAGCGAATGAGCAAGCAGGTTTTCGAACTGCTCCTGCGATGGTTGCGGTTCACCGATCCCGATTCTCCCAAAGGCTGATCCAGCCGTCCCCGCCAGCGCTTCAAGGTTAAGCACCTGTTTGCCGTGATGATGCATCTTTTGCAGTAGCAGGGTTTTCCCGGTACCCGTTTTTCCCGCCAATACTATAAATGGAAACTGATGGCCGAACAACCTGCGCACATTACGACGGTATTTACGGTATCCTCCGCGCAGAATAAAGGCGCTAAAGGTGCCGGAAATGGCATCTCTTGCAAATTCGGCCGCAATACCCCCGTCGGTGTTGTAAATGATCAGGGGCTGATCAGGCACCTTTCCAGTCATAATTCCTGAGGCCCATGTGGCGGCAGCTTCTGCCAACAGCCTTCGGCCCGCATTTCCGGTTTTCCCGGTTTTCCTGCCTATTCCTTTTAATTCATAGCCAAGGGGCACGGAAATACTGCCCGGAATATGCCCCTTTTGATGTGCTTCTCCCGAACGGATGTCCAGATACAGATACCCGGTATCAAAACAATCGTAAATGTATTTTCGCCTCATACCTTAGCGTTTTATCATTATTATAAAACACCAAATCAAAGTTATTACATTTTCTTCATCGCCTTGCCTTCATGGCAAAGAACTCCACCGGTGCATAATCGTCGGTGAGGATGATGGTGTTGCCGGGGATGTTTGGCGATACGCGGTTTTGCAGCAGGGAGTCGAGGAAAGGGTCGGGGTTGGAGAAGCCTGCCTTACGTTCGCCCTTGACTGCAATCAGGCTGATGCTTTGCAGCAGCTCCTCGTCGCCGGGATCGTGGCAGGCAAAGAGGTACACCTGCGGAAAAACCTGCGTAAAGGTGTTGTACTGGGCTTTCATGAATTGGCTCGCAGGGCCTTCCAGCGAGCTGATCAGGTTTTCGATCACCACGCCCTCCTCATGGAGCATGTCGTACTTGAGCTTTACGGCTTCGAGTGTGGTTAGCTGAAAGGGAATGGCAAGGAGTGATTTATAGGCGTCGCCGAGGATTACATCGTATTTTTCCCTGCTTTTGTTGAGGAAGGTGCGGCCGTCTTCGTGGAAAATACGCATGCGTGGGTTTTCCCGCAGGCCGAAATGTTCCTTTGCCAGGGTGGTAAGCCCGGGGTCGATCTCAACCACGTCGATGCCGGCGTACGGATACGCTTCCAGGTAGTATTTGGGGTATGAATAGGCGGCGCCGCCGATGATAAGGGTCTTTTCAAAGCCCGGACAGAAATGTCCGGCCAGGCGGTAGTACCAGGTGTATTCAAATACCAGCCCCGGGCGGTGCAGGAACATGGCCGAGCTGTATTCGTCGTTCACCTTCATCACTTTGATGGGCTCCCCGCCGATCCAGTAATCCATATCGAAGATCTGCACATGGTTGTAGCGGGTGTCGGTCTGTATCATGCCGCTGGCAGGCACAGACAGGGTATAGGCGCCCAGGCCGAGGGCGGGCAGTACCAGTGCGGCAGCCAGGATGTTTGAGCGCTTGTTGCGTTTGAAGTGGAGGAGGAGCGACACCAGCACGAGGATGCCGGCCAGGGTGAAGAGGAGGTTGCCGGTGCCCAGGTATGGAATAAGGAAAAAGCCGGCGGCGAAGGTGCCGGTGATGCTTCCCAGGGTGGAGAGGGCATAGAGCTTTCCCACGGTGGCCCCCGAGGTCTCGATGCTGCTGAGCTTTAGCCTGACGGCATAGGGCGAGACCATCCCGAGCAGTATGCTGGCAGGTGCAAAGAGGATGATGGCGCCCAGCAGGGTGCGCAGGATCATGTCGCTGAATATCCATGAGAGGCCCTGCAAAACGAACGCCCGCAAAAGGGTGGTAAGCCCGATGAAGACAGCCGCCAGCAGGACGATCCAGGCCAGGACAGCAAAGCTGGGCTTCTGGTCCGACAGCCGGCCGCCCAGCCAGTAGCCGGCACTGAGACTGGCCAGGATAATGCCGATGAGGCTTGTCCATACATAGATCGAAGTGCCGAAATAAGGGGCAACCATCCGTGAGCCGGTGATCTCGTATGCCATTACGATGCCGCCGCATGCAAATACGGCTATTTCAAGGATATATCTTTTCATGGCTGAAAGATAGGGATTTTTAAGATATGCGCGGGAGCGGATGTAAGGGGGGGGTTAGTACATCAGATACATCTTTTCCCTGTTCCGCCAGCCGGCCTCATAGCTGTGGTCAATGAAGCAGATCACGAGATCGGCCTGGTAGCTGTGGTCGCAGAAGTAGATCTTTTTATCGGCCTCGTATTGGTATTTCACAAAAAACCACTTGCCGTCGTTTTGTCCGGCTTCGTATGAATGTTTAACACGATACACCAGCAGGTCGGCTTCATAGGTGTGTTTGGCAACAAAAACTTTCACGTCGGCTTCATAGCTGTGTTTGCAGGAAAAGACTTTCTGTGCCTGTGCCCGGCCGGGCAGGAGGAGACATGCGGCCGCGATAGCCATTACAAGGATGATGGAAAGGGGAGCGGATTTTTTCATGCTTTGTGCTGATTGGTAACCACGGGTAAAGATACAATTACAATGCCAGGTAAAAGGCGGCGGTGAGTTTTTTGTATTCTTCCGAAAAATTTCCTTTGGCTGACCTGATCGTCAGCTTGCGATGTTCCGTTGTTTCCGGCCCGGATGCCCATTCGCTCATCACACGGTTAACGGCCTTCCCGGCAACGGGGATGATATCGGTTTGCCTGCTTTTTGCCAGTCCTGCTGCCCTGGCATGATCTTCAAATGCAGCCTGGCTTCCGGCAGGCAGGATGAGGGCGAAGCGGCCCTTATCGCGCAGCAGGGCGGCGGCGCAGAAGACCAGCTCGGAGTGGCTGAGGCTGTCTGTGTGCCTGGCAATTCCCTTTTCCTTGTCGGGCGGCCTGAGGGAGTTGCTGAAGAAAGGAGGGTTGCTCACAATGAGGTCGAAAGCCTTTGTGTATTGTTGGGAGTAGTCCTGAAGGGAGGATTGCACGGCCTGCAGGCGTATGGCCCATGCTGAATCCGTAAAATTCCCGGCTGCCTGTTCCACCGATGGCGCGTGGATGTCGATGGCTGTAATGCAGGCATCTTTGAAGCGTTGGGCCATCATCAGGGCGATGATGCCTGAGCCGCAGCCAATATCGAGAATGTCTTTGGCCGCTTCCCTTCCCGCCCAGGCACCCAGCAGCACAGCATCGGTGCCCACCTTCATGACAGAACGGCTGTCGTCGACGATGAATTGTCTGAAGCGAAAGCCCATGGCTGTTACAAATAAAGATCGATCAGGCCCTCCGGGGTTTTCAGATAAAGGCTGCGGGTTTCCCGGTCGATGCCTTCAATCATCTCAACGGTGAGCGGGACCAGTATCTCCTTGTCTTTATGGATGATCCGGATGATGTCCTGTTCGGGTCGTTGCAGGATCTCCGCTACGGTGCCGATGTGGCCGTGTTCCCGGTCGAAGGCGCTGTAGCCGGTCACCTCGTGAAAGTAAAAGCCTTCGTCCTTCATCGGTTTCAACTTGTCGAGCGGGAGATAAAGTCCGCATTTCAGAAGCTTTTGCGCCTCCGCCGGGTTGTCGACGTCTTCAAGCTTCACGATGGCCGTGTCGCCCCGCAGGCTGATCTCTTCGATAAAGAAAGGCACCAGGCTGCCCCGTATGTCAATAAATACCATTTCGAGCCCTGCATAGTCAGCCGGCTCGTCAACATCCAGGAAAAAAACCAGTTCTCCCCGCCAGGAAGTCGTTTTTACGATCCTGCCCAGGCAAAAATAGTGGCCGGTATCAGAATGAAGATTATACATGATGCGGTAAAAATAATCTTTGTTCCGCTAAATGTCAAATAATGGATGAGAACCACCTGCCGGAAATGCTTGTTGAAATCTGTAATCTTGTATTGAAGTCTAAAGTCTGAAGTGTTGCCGGAGCGTTCATGTTCTCAGAGCGGGGAGGAATCACGCTTGCAATCCGGCCATGCTGTCTTAATGATGCACAAATAAATAACCGGACAAAAAGTATAAAGTTACTTATTTTCTGTCCGGTTTTCTTTAGACCACTACAAGGGCGGGCAGGCCTTAAACCTTCATCATTTCGCCCTTCGCTGCAGCTTTCTATTTCTCTTCCTTTTCGGGTTTTTCGGTTGCAGGTTCCTCCGCTTTGGGTTCTTCCGCTGCGGGTTCTTCGGCTGCAGGCTCCTCCGCTTTGGGTTCTTCCGCTGCGGGTTCTTCGGTTACAGCTTCCTCCGCTTTGGGTTCTTCTGCTTCGGGTTTTTCGGTTGCAGGTTCCTCCGCTTTGGATTCTTCTGCTTCGGGTTTTTCGGTTGCAGGTTCCTCCGCTTTGGGTTCTTCTGCTGCGGGTTCTTCGGTTACAGGTTCCTCAGCTTTGGGTTCCTCAGCTTTGGGTTCTTCTGCTGCGGGTTCTTCAGCTTTGGTTTCTTCTGCGGTTTCGGTTGCGGCAGGTTCTGCAGGGACTTCGACGTTTTCTGCTTCGGGGGCAGGCGTTTCTTCTTCGGCTGTGCCGGCTGTGGCCCTGGCGGCCTTCACCTGGTCTTCGACTTCGGCGGCGCGCTTGGCCGCGATTTCCTTCGCCCTGTTTTCCTTTACGATTTTTTCGTTTTCGATGGTTCTTTTGCGGCTGTCTTTTTTACTGAGTTCGGCTTCTTTCACTTTTTGTTCAGCCATTGCTTCCTTTTCACTCAGCCAGGCCTGGAATTTGGCTTCGGCCTGTTCTTCGGTGAGGGCGCCCTTGGTCACGCCCTTCAGGAGATGGTTTTTGTAAAGGACACCTTTGAATGAAAGAATGCTCCTGACGGTTTCCGTGGGTTGTGCGCCGTTGCGGAGCCAGTAGATGGCCCTGTCGAACTGAAGCTGGATGTCGGCCGGGTTGGTGATGGGGTTGTAAGTGCCAATTTTCTCAATGAATTTCCCGTCACGTGGTGCACGACCATCCGCTACGACGATATGGTAAAAAGGCTTTGCCTTCCTGCCTCGTCTCTGCAATCTGATTTTTGCTGGCATAATCTTGTTTTAATAATTGTTTACCTGAATTTTTGGGGGTGCAAATATCCGGAGATTTTTCGAAAAAAAAAAGAATAATCGCAATAAATTATAACCAGTTCATGCGAAGCATGAGGGGTTCCAGGTCAATCCTGCGTTCGGCGGCAAGCCGAACCACATCCTCCATGCATGTTTCAAAGGCGCTGCGGTGCCTTTCCACTTCCATCTTCCATACTTCTTCCACCTTCATCCTTAACTCTTTGTCGCCCCGCACATAATCAAGTGCCAGCCAGGCGTTGTTGAAGGCCGCGAGCACACGGAAACATTTTTCATCGGCCTGTTGTATCATCTTCAGGATCTCCTGCCGGGAGCTTTCGTCCAACAGTTCTTTAATGCCAATGTTTTCCGCAAATGTACGGTTGAGTTCGGTGATGGCTTCCAGCTTGCTTTCCCTCGAAAATTCCATCTGTGTATTTTTTGCAAATATACAAGAATTGCTGTAAACACTTGTTTTGGTGTTTGCCGCTTAACCTTCATGTCATCAGCTCCGCTGATAAATAATGCCTTATACTGGATGCTATTCCGGTTTTTAATTTTTATCAACAATCAAAAACAGCAGCGCCTTTTTTGGCTAATTTTGCCTGGCAGCTTTCAGTAACCCTAAGACCTTTTTTTTATCAATGTCTGAATTTACCCATCTTCACGTACATACGCAATTTTCCATTCTCGACGGGGCCAGCAAGATCTCAGGGCTATTTGACAAGGCCGCCGAAACAGGCATGAAGGCCCTGGCCATCACCGATCATGGAAATATGTTCGGGGTGCCTGTATTTATGCAGGCTGCGAAAAAGGCAGGCATCAGGGCGATCATCGGATGTGAGGTTTATGTTGCATCCGGCAGCCGGCACAAGAAAACCGAAAAGACCGATCGCAGCGGATACCACCTCATCCTCCTTGCAAAGAACAAGGTAGGTTATCACAACCTCTCCAGGCTGAGTTCCCTCGGTTACCTCGAAGGCTTTTATTATACGCCCCGTATCGACAAGGAACTTCTGCGGCAATACTCCGAAGGCCTGATCGCCTCTTCTGCCTGCCTGGGCGGAGAGATCCCTTCCATCATCATCAGAAACGGAATCGACAGGGCAGGGGAGGTCCTGCTCGAATACCTCGACATCTTCGGCGACGACTTTTACCTCGAACTGCAGGACCATGGCCTGCCCGAACAAAAGACCGTCAATGAGGCCCTGCTGAAGCTCTCTGCCAAACACGGTGTAAAAGTCATTGCCACCAACGACGTACACTTTGTTAATGCAAACGATTACGATGCCCACCATATCCTCATCTGCCTCAATACAGGCAAGGATCTTGACGACACCGACAGCATGCACTATACCGGGCAGGAGTACCTCAAGACCCCCCAGGAAATGGAGGCTCTCTTTGCCCATTGCCCTGAAGCCCTGAGCAACACGGCCGAGGTGGTTGGTAAGATTGAAGATTATGATATCGTTACGCAGGAGATCCTGCTTCCCCATTTTCCCCTGCCGGAAGGTTTCGAAACGGAGGCAGACTATCTGCGCCACCTGGCCTATTCAGGTGCCGAAAAGCTATATCCCGGGCTGACGAATGAGATCAGGGAAAGGCTCGATTTTGAGTTGCAGGTCATCAGCGATATGGGCTTCCCCGGGTATTTTCTCATTGTTCAGGATTTTATCGCGGAGGCGCGACGGATGAAGGTTATTGTGGGGCCGGGCAGGGGAAGTGCAGCCGGCTCGGTGGTAGCCTATTGCACCGGCATCACCAATATCGACCCCATACATTACAACCTCCTTTTTGAGCGCTTCCTCAACCCGCAACGTGTGACCATGCCTGATATCGACGTCGACTTCGATGACGATGGCAGGGAGAAGGTTCTCGAATATGTGGTGAAGAAGTACGGCAACGAAAGGGTGGCGCAGATCGTGACTTTCGGCACCATGGCGGCGCGCAGCGCCATCAGGGATGTTGCCAGGGTGCTGCGGCTGCCCCTGCCCGATGCCGACCGCCTCGCAAAACTGGTTCCCGAACGCCCCGGGATAACGCTCAGAACCGCTTACAAAGAGGTGCCTGAACTGGCCAATATCAAGAAGGATGGCCCGGAACTGGAAAAAAAGACACTCATCTTTGCAGAAACCCTCGAAGGCTCGGCAAGGCATACAGGTACCCACGCCTGCGGGGTGATCATAGGCCCCGACCGCCTCATCGACCACATCCCGCTCAGCACCAACAAGGAAGCCAGCCTGATGGTAACCCAGTACGAGGGAAAACTGGTAGAGTCGGTTGGTATGCTGAAAATGGACTTCCTCGGGCTGAAAACACTTTCGATCATCAAAGATGCCCTCGAAAACATCAAAAATACATACGGACAGGAGATCAACATTGATGAAATACCGCTCGACGACGAACTTACATTCCAGTTGTACCAGCGCGGTGAGACCATTGGTACCTTCCAGTTTGAATCAGAAGGCATGCGCATGTACCTCAGAGATCTGAAACCCAACAATATCGAGGACCTCATAGCCATGAACGCCCTCTACCGGCCCGGCCCAATGGGTTTTATCCCCGAATATATCAAACGGAAGCACGGACAGGAAAAAGTAGAATACCCCCATCCCATGCTGGAGGAGATCCTGCGGCCTACTTACGGCATCATGGTGTACCAGGAGCAGATCATGCAGGCGGCGCAGATCATGGCCGGCTATTCGCTCGGTAATGCCGACATCCTTCGCCGTGCCATGGGCAAGAAAAAAAGCGACATGATGCAATCGCAGAAAGAAGAGTTTCTGAAGGGGGCACAGGCTAAGAACATTGAAAAAGAAAAGGCAGCGGAAGTCTTTGGTATCATGGAACGATTCGCCGAATACGGATTCAACCGCTCCCACTCGGCCGCATACTCCATCATCGCATACCAGACGGCCTACCTCAAGGCACACTATCCGGCCGAATACATGGCCGCCGTGCTCACACACAACCTGAACGACATCAAAAAGATCACCCAGTTCATCGACGAGAGCAAGCGTCAGAATATCGATGTGCTGGGTCCCGACATCAATGAAAGTACGCTCAACTTTACCGTTACCCGCGAAGGCACCATTCGCTTCGGGCTGGGGGCCATAAAAGGGGTGGGAGAAGGTGCCGTGAAAGCCATCGTGTCCGAGCGGGAAGCCAACGGGCCATACAGGAATATCTTCGATCTGGCCAAGCGCATCAGCCTGCAGGCGGTCAACAAAAGCTGCTTTGAGTCGCTGGCAAAGGCAGGCGCCTTCGACAGCTTTGAAGGAACCCACCGGGCCCAGTTCTTCTTTAGGCAAAATACCGACGACAGCATCTTTCTCGAAAAGGTGATCAGGCATGGCAGCATCTTTCAGGAAAAGAAAAACTCCGCCCAGCAGTCGCTTTTCGACGACGATACACTGGTGGAGATCGCCGACCCGGAGATGCCCGACTGTCAGCCCTATACCAAGATCGACCAGTTGCGCATGGAGAAGGAAGTCACCGGATTTTACATATCCGGACACCCGCTCGACGACTTCAGCCTCGAGATCGAAAATTTTACCGATGCCGGCATCGGCGATCTTTTGCAGGATACAAAAAAGTACCTGAACAGGACCATTACCATCGCCGGCATGATCACCAGTGTTCAGCAACGTGTAAGCAAAACGGGCAACCAATATGCTTCCTTTATACTTGAAGACTTCAGCGACAGCAAACTTTTTTTCCTGTTTTCTGAAGATTTCCTGCGGTTTAAGCACCTGTTGGTGGAAGGTTTTAATGTCCTGGTAAAGATCAGGGTGCAGATCAGGCGGACAGGACAGGAGCAACTCGACTTCAAAGTGATGGATGTTGGACTGCTTAATGAAGCAGTCCAAAAACTAACCGGCAGCATCACCCTGAGTATCGATCTTGACCGCATCAGTCCCGGGCTGGCTGATCAGCTTAAAAGGATGTTTAAAAAGATGCCGGGCAATTGCGCGGTGCGGATACTGGTAACCGACCGCGACGAGAAGACCATGATCAGCATGCATACACGCAACAACAAGGTCGATCCCGCTGCCTTTGTCTGGGAGATCAGGAAGATAGAAGGTGTTGAGTTTAAACTGAACTGATCGCCCGGCAGTAATGGCATTGGTGTTAATTTTAATTAACATTTAATTTTGTATGCCGGTTTTTGAATTTGTTTTTCAGGAATAAGTCTTACTTTTGTAGTTTCATGATCGTCGAATATTTAATATAATTGAAAAATGGCTTTAGAATTTACAGATGCGAATTTCGAGGAGCTTGTCCTCCAGTCAGATAAACCTGTTATTGTTGACTTTTGGGCGGAATGGTGCGGCCCCTGCCGCATGGTTGGCCCAATCGTTAACCAGTTGGGTGAAGAATATGACGGCAAGGCTGTTGTGGGAAAAGTCAATGTCGACCACAATCCCGGCATCACCATGAAGTACGGTATTCGCAATATACCCACCATCCTTTTTTTCAAGGGTGGCGAACCGGTCGACAAGCAGGTGGGTGCCGTGCCCAAACAGGTGCTCGAAGGCAAGCTCGAGAAGCTGCTGTAAAACTGCGCTGTTTTTTGTCATTCATGCGCAGCGGCGGGCCTGTAGCCTGCATCGCTTCGCCCTTATACACATTGCATGCCTTTTTCCATTGATCATAACCGGATACAGGAATTTGGTTCGCTTGAGTTCCTGGCGCGCCAGGTTGTGGAAGGTTTTATTACAGGTTTGCACAAGAGCCCATTT
The DNA here is from genome assembly GCA_964404735.1 of uncultured Bacteroidales bacterium. Classification (GTDB taxonomy): domain Bacteria; phylum Bacteroidota; class Bacteroidia; order Bacteroidales; family B18-G4; genus B18-G4. The sequence continues at coordinate 9,143 of CAYOLA010000019.1, read as the reverse complement.
CACGGCTTTTCGGTTGAGTTTGCCGAACACCGGCAATACAATAAGGGCGAATCCATCCGGCATATCGACTGGAAATTATACGGGCGTACTGAGAAGCTATACGTGAAAAGGTATGAAGAAGAGACCAACCTTCGTTGCCAGGTGATCATCGACAATTCCAGCTCGATGTATTTTCCGCTCATTCCCGATCCTGACATCAATAAGCCCAACAAGATCACTTTTTCCATCTATGCTGCCGCCGCCCTGCTCAACCTTCTCCACAGGCAACGCGATGCTGTCGGCCTGAGCCTGTTTTCCGACAAGGTTGAACTGAACACCCGGGCACGCGCTACCTCCGTGCACGTAAAATACCTTTATTCCGAGATGGAAAAGTTGCTGAAACCCATTAAAGCCGGCATGCGCAAGCCTACTATGGCCTCGGATGCCATACACCGCATTGCCGAGATGATACACAAGCGTTCGCTGGTGGTGATCTTCAGCGATATGCTCGAAGATGGCGGCAGGCTCGACGAGCTGTTCTCAGCCCTGCGGCACCTGCGCTATAACAAACACGAGGTGATCCTCTTTCATGTGGTGGACAAATCCATGGAAATCGATTTTCAGTTCGACAACCGGCCTTACCGATTTGTTGATATGGAAAGCGGTGAAGAGCTGCGGTTGATGCCTTCGGAAATCAGGAAGGAATATGTTCAGAAATCAAATGAGTTTGTCAGGGAATTGCGCCTGCGTTGCGGGAAATACAACATCGACTTCATAGCTGCCGACATCAGGGCCGGCTTCAGGCAGGTGCTCCTTCCGTACCTGTTGAAAAGGGAAAAACTTTACTGATGTTGCCGCGGGGCGGATCTTTGTTTTATTGCCCTTCTCAAAACTGCATTTTAAAAAACCTGTCAGGGTTTTATCAACAGCTGCAGCTTGATCTCCGGCACTTTGTTGCCATGGATCTCCTCCGTTCCCGACCCCGTGATCACCCTGTCAGTATATACGGTCATCCCGAATCTGATCCAGGCGTCGAGCCATTTGGCCAGTCCGGCCTTCAGCAGCAGGTAATACCGGAAGCCTTTCCCTGAAAAGGCCGGCATGGAGCTGGCATACAACACATCATTTTCATAGGCATAGATACGGCTTGCATAGCTGTCGGTGTTGAACATGGCATAGCGGAAGGTCAGGCGAAACGGTAATCTCTCCGGATGAAAATATATATCTTGCAGCATCAACACCCCTTCTTCTGCAGCCTTCATTTGCTGATTCTTGTAAAGACAATATTCTGCCTGGCTTTTGAACGAAAAGCAAGGGGAGGCCTGGTACCTGGCCATCAGCCTGAACTGGTGTTTTTTCTCCGTTTGCACCTCATCGATGCGGGTAAGGTCGGTGTTGTCCTTCAGGTCCCCTTCCCTGAAACGGTAACGGAACAGCAACTCCGGTTTATCCCATCCATGGTATCGCAACTGAAGGCCGGATTCACTTCCCCTGTATGGATTGATATTTCTTGTGGTGATCCATGGATAGATATATTGGTCGGAGGTTGCCGTCAAAGTGAGCGACCCGCTGAGGGGTAGCTGCATGGCAATGTTTATCCCCCTTTCATTGGCATTGCCGTCGCGCCTGCCGTAAGCCCGCGCCATCATGTTCTGGTAACCGGGCCGGTATTCCCTGAAGAGCAGGTTGAAGATGCTGCCCTTGTCACTCTGATGCATCAGGCCGGCCAGCACCGCCCAGCCCCCGTTGATGCTGTATCCGAACTCACCGTATATATTGGTTCTGCGTAAAAGAAAATCGAAATCGGCCCCTGCATTCAGGTTTTCCCTGCCCCTGAAAAGAAAGATGTTGGCAGGTTTTTGCTCCCGCTCATAATCGAGGCCGAGAAGCGTTTTAAATGCCGTGATACCGACACGGAATCGCGTGCTTTCGTAGGTGAGGTGGCCCCCGTAATGCTGCTGCTGCAGGCTGTGCTTGTTTAGCAGTTCGTTGGGCGTACGATGATATCCGTCGGTTTTGATCGAACTCACAAGCATCCTTCCGTTTTCGTTGTTAACAGCGGCATCGGTCTTCCTGCGCGAATAGAAAAGGTAGAGCGACCATTGTTTCCACTCAGTGTTGACAGCCATGCCACGCATGAAGTATGCTTCATTGGCCGAACTGTTGAAGCTGAGGCCGGGGGCATAGCGCTTAATGGTGGCAGGTTCACTGCTGCCGCCAAATGAAAGTCCCGACCACAGCACCAACCCTTGCCCGAAGCGCATGTGGTAGTCGCCCACCACCACCGACCTGACCGGCCCCACTTTTTCCAGTCCGAGGTGGAATGAATAAAAATCGAAGCCTTTCAGCTTACCTTTGAGCTGTTCACGCAGCTCGCCGTCGATCTTGCGGGGGATGACAGGAAAGGCTTCGCCTGGATCTTTTTCGGCCGTAAGGCCGATGCTGAGCTTGTCTTTGGCCCTGTAACGGTAGCGAAGATAATAGCGGTTCGGATCGCCGGTGTAGAATGCGCTTTCTTTTGCAGCCTGCATGGAATCGGGCGGCAGCATGTAGCCTTGTGGCTGAATGAGTTTCCGCTGGAAGCGAAGGATCAGTTGATGACGCCCCCGGATAAGCCGGCGTTTTTCAAAGGCTGCCTCACCCGGCTCTTCCAGGCACACAAAAGGCATGATCCGCTCAAGCACTTCGCGGTTGAAACCTTCAATGGCCAGCAGTTCGTAGATGGAATAGAACATGCCGTATTTTGTCCGGTAGTCGATCAGGTTTCTCATCTGGTTTCCCGTCAGGGTATTCAGCTTTCTGAGGTCTTCCTTCCCGGCAACATTCAGGTTGAGCGGCCGCTCCAGGAAGTCGTCAAGGTCTTGTGTGAGTTCGGTGAAGTCGGCATTGTCGTCGGCGGCCTCCTCCATATCCTGAAGTTGCCTGTTGATCCATTCCAGGCCTTCCAGCCTGAGGCTGTCGGGCTGCTGGCCCTGCGTCAGCAGGCAGAACATGATGAGGATGACTGAAGGCAGAAGTTTCTTTGTCATTGTTTTTTCAGCCAGGTAAAGGATAATTGGGGGGAATAGCCCAGGTAGCTGTGTATGGAAGACGCAATGTCGATAAGCAGGTTTTTCCAGACGATACCGGCCCCGAAGCTGTATCTTGCCGGCCCGCTGCCGATGCCGGCCCTGATGAAGAAACGTTCATGATAGCGGTATTCGCAGCCTGCTGCGAAGACGGCAGCACCGGCAGTCGACTTGCCAATCTCTGCGCTCAGCGTCAGCGAAGGGTCGGGCTCGTATGCCAGGCCGGTCATGAATTGTACGGGTATGCGTTCTTCGGTCTTGTTCCATCCGGCACCCGCCGGGTTGAAAACATGCATGCCCATCACAAGCTTATCTCCAATAAGGGTCATGATACCTCCTTCAAAGGTGAGTGCGTGGTGGTGCCCGTAGCCTTCACCGATGCCCATGTGCAGATAGTCGAGCTGAATGCCGGCCGAAAAGTGCTTTCCGAATGCACGGGCATAGCCAACGCCGGCCTTCGTCTTCGAATACAGGCTTCCACCGCTATGACTGGCATTGATGAACAGGCTGCCCCTGCCTGCGGGCCACAGCAGGCCGGCGGCGATACGCCTGAGGTCGACCAGCATGTATGGATTTTCTATATATACTCCGGCGCTGAAAGATTCCTGCGCGGCAGCCCCGGCCTGGTTGTTGAAAATAGCCCAGAAATCCTGCAAGCCTGTGCCTTTAAGACCCATCCCGGCAGCCTTTGCACCGGCGGTATTGTCCGTATCCTGGGCCTGCAGGAATAAGCCAGCAAGCAAAAATAACAGTGTGATGAACTTTTTCATGATCCTGGTGTTAAAATCCGGTAGTTTTGTCGGGTTGGCGTAGTCCCTAATCATTAATACCGAAAAATGAAAAATGTCCTCAGTTTTCTTGACGATTTAAGAAAAAATAATGAGCGGGAATGGTTTCAGGCAAACCAGGAGGCGTATCGCAAGGCCCGGAAGGAATTTGAAGATTTCGTTGCCGCCCTCATCCCGCGCCTGGCATCTTTCGATAAGGAGCTGGCAGGGCTGGAGGCAAAGCAATGCCTGTTCAGGATATATCGCGATACACGATTTTCGCACGATAAAACACCATACAAGACCAATATGGGGGCGACCATGTCGAAGGGGGGACGAAAAAACCATTTTGCCGCCTATTATCTGCACATCGAACCGGGTAATATTTTTGCCGGTGGAGGCATCTGGATGCCGCAGTCACCCGCCCTGAAGGCGGTGCGTCAGGAGATCTTCTACAACCTGTCAGAATTTGAGAATATTATAGGGGAAGAAAAATTTAAAAAGTATTTCAACGGCCTGGCCGGGGAGATGCTGAAGCGAACGCCCCGTGATTTCCCGGCCGACTTTCCGGGCGAAAAGCTGCTCCGGCATAAAAGTTATGCCGTGATACATCCTATGGATGACGGGCTGGCATGTGCCGAAGATTTTCCCGGCAGGCTCGAAGGGATATTCAGGGCTTTGCACCCATTCAATTCTTTTATCAACCGGGCGCTGGCCGAAGTCTGAGCGCTACCGTATACTGACCTTTTATAACCGTATACTGATTCCTGCTTTACATACTATGCCGGCTGGGGTATCTTTGCATTAACATCAGTTTGGTTCTTTGACCGGCAACGATACCCAGCGAGGTTTAACATAAAGATCCCGGCCCCGGCCGGCCTTCACGTTGCCGGTATTTAATGAAATGAAAAGCATTCCTGGTGTTTTTTCAGGTTTTAATACCAGGTTTATCAGATCAATTAATTTTGCTTTTTTCATATCCTTACACCAGGGATGCTTTTCTATTTTAGGGTTAATAAATTGATAAGTTGTTTCTTTGAATAAAGCCCCGTTGATGGCGGGGCTTTATTAGTTTTATGGTATCGGCATGCATGGCAGGCAGAAGGATCGGGATCATGTGTTTTTCATCCCGATGCCGACGGGGTGCTGTGGTTGTATTTTGGCTGAAATGTCTTCCGTTTGGTGATCAATAAGTTTCTGCCGGGTTTTTTATGCGTCGATATTGGCGTAGCGGGCATTGCGCTCGATAAATTCCCTGCGGGGTGGCACTTCGTCACCCATGAGCATGGAAAACACGCGGTCGGCTTCGGTGGCATTTTCGATGGTTATCTGGCGCAATGTACGGAATTCGGGGTTCATGGTTGTAAGCCATAACTGTTCTGCATTCATCTCTCCAAGACCTTTGTAGCGTTGGATATGAATGCCTTTTTCTCCGTCGGGACTAAGTTCTTTTGTCACCTGGATTCTTTCCTCTTCCGACCAGCAGTAGCGTTCTTCCTTGGCTTTGCGGAGCAGGTACAGCGGTGGTGTGGCCACATATACGTATCCGTTTTCGATCAGGTCGCGCATATACCTGAAGAAGAAGGTAAGGATAAGCGTGGCGATATGGCTGCCGTCCACGTCGGCATCGGTCATGATGATCACTTTATGGTAGCGTAGTTTTTCAATATTCAGCGCTTTGCTGTCTTCTTCCGTGCCAATGGAAACGCCGAGTGCGGTAAAGATGTTCTTGATTTCTTCGTTTTCGAATATCTTGTGTTGCATGGCTTTTTCCACGTTCAGTATCTTTCCGCGGAGCGGAAGGATGGCCTGAAATTTACGGTCGCGGCCCTGTTTGGCGGTTCCGCCGGCCGAGTCGCCTTCCACCAGGTATATTTCTGAAAATGCAGGGTCTTTCTCTTCGCAGTCGGCCAGCTTGCCGGGAAGCCCCGTGCCCGACAGCACGTTTTTGCGTTGTACCAGTTCACGGGCCTTACGTGCCGCATGCCTGGCCGTGGCGGCAAGGATCACCTTGTTTACGATGGTTTTTGCTTCCTTGGGGTGTTCCTCGAGGTAGTTTGAAAGATGTTCGCTCACCATCATGTCGACGGCTCCGAGGGCGTCGGAGTTGCCCAGCTTGGTCTTTGTCTGTCCTTCGAACTGTGGTTCGGCTACTTTCACGGATATGATGGCCGTAAGCCCCTCGCGGAAGTCGTCGCCGTTGATGTCGAATTTCAGCTTTGCCAGCATGCCCGATTTTTCGGCATAGTTTTTCAGCGTACGTGTGAGTCCACGGCGGAAGCCTGATAGGTGCGTCCCCCCTTCGTGGGTATTGATGTTGTTCACATAGGAATGGATATTTTCGGCGAAGCTGGTATTATACTGCATCGAAATTTCGATCGGGAAACCGTTTTTCTCTCCTTCCATGTATATGGGTTCACCCATCAGGCCTTCGCGTGTGGCATCGAGGTACTGGATAAAATCATTGAGGCCGTTTTCCGAGTAGAACGACTCGCTTGTTCCGTTGCCGCCGTTCCCGTTCACGGGGCGTTCATCGGTGAGTGTGAGACTGATTCCCTTGTTCAGGAATGCGAGTTCACGCAGGCGGGCTGCCAGAATGCTGTAATCGTAAGTTGTTTCATTAAATATGCTGTTATCGGGGGCAAAGGTGATGATGGTCCCGGTTTTATCCGATACACCTGTTTCCCTGACGGGATAAAGCGGTTTTCCCAGCTCATATTCCTGTTCGAAGACTTTTCCTTCGCGGTGAACGGTTGCTTTGAGGTGGGCGGAGAGTGCGTTTACACAGGATACACCCACCCCGTGCAGCCCCCCCGATACCTTGTAGGATCCTTTGTCGAATTTACCACCTGCGTGGAGCACGGTCATAACCACTTCCAGCGCAGAGCGGTTTTCCTTTTCATGAAGTCCGGTGGGGATACCACGGCCATTATCACGAACCGTAATGGTATTGTCGGCATGTATCACCACGTCGATCTCGTCGCAGTAGCCAACCAGTGCTTCGTCAATGGAATTGTCAACTACTTCATACACCAGGTGGTGCAACCCCCTGGAGCTTACGTCACCGATATACATGGCAGGCCGCTTGCGGACAGCCTCCAGTCCTTCCAGTACCTGTATGTTATTGGCAGTATAATTTTGATTGCCTTCCAGCATTTTTTCTTCTTTCGTCATGGCGTAGATATATGTATCGAAACTTTTCTATGCAAAGGTACTTAAAATTACAATACAAATGCCTTAAAAAGCCTTGAAAAACAAGCATTTTATTAACATTTGGATGTTGAAATAAGCGCCCTGAAAATCTTCGTATCCGGGAACCGGATATGTAACTAAAAAATGTTTTAAGATGTTGTAATACAGTAAATTAAAATGAAAAACCAACACCTGCCATCAAATTGAGGCTTTGAACGGGGTATTGGTACCATAAATAATAGCCGTTATTGAGCAGGTTGTTGAGGTTGACAAAGGCTGAAAACTGTCTGCTGAAACGGTATTCTGCCCCAACGCCCAGATCAAGCCAGCCATCGATCGCAATACTTGCAGGCTGCTTGTTTTCATAGATCCTGGCATACATCTTGCCCCGTGAGTGGAGATTGGCTTTCAGGGTTAGCTTCTCCATGGCCACATAAAAACCTTCCAGGCTCAGTTCCAGCCCCGGCTTGTGCCAGGCTTCAGCTTCACTGTCCATGTCGTATATCCGGTAGGATGCCCTGATAAGTATCCCCAGGTCGGTGCCGCTTCTGAAACCGAGTTCACCGCCGAACTTCAGAATGCGGGCATCATCGTAAACCAGGTCGAAACGGTTATAGGGCGCACTGCTGTCGTTGACGAAGAGGGGCAGGTTTTCGACGGTCGTGTGCGACAATTCCAGGTTGAAATCGGCAATTTCGGCAAGTCTTCCCTTCACGCCCCCGTAAAACTTAATTTTATTATTCATGTAATACAGGGGAAGGATGGCATTCACGTAAGGGTTTTCGCTGCTGAGCATGTCATAGGTGACTTTTTCCAATCCTCCGCCAAGGCCTGCATAGATTAACACCGTATTTTCAATCAGCCCGGCTTCGGCCCTGATCAACGGATAGAGATGCAGGGAGGCTGCCGTATCGAGCCTGTAGTCGGCTTGCAAGCCGATATTTATTCTGTAGGGATGGAGGTCTGTATTGAAGAAGGGTGTGGCGCTGAAAACACCGCCATTGTTCGTTCCCAGGCTGTCGCGATTCATCAGGTAATCGATTTCCATGCCGAGCCCCATTTCCTGGCCCCTGCCGTTGCCGAAGAGGTCGGCCATTTTGCTGATCCCGCCGCCGCCGCTGATCCTTGTTTCATTGCTTTGGTAAAGGTCAGAAAGGTGGGCGGCATCGAGCCTGAGGTGGTAGTTGAAGGCGCTGATGCCTGTTTCGTGGCTGCCAACACCCGCCTGCACATTAATTTTTTGGAATACCTGCCGGATATCCTCATCATTTAGCGTGATCAGCGGGTATTCATCGGGTCTGTATCCATAACGGTGTACCATATTGCGGCTGTAGGCAAGCTTTCCGCCGGCCTGGTGTTTCCCGAAGAACCCCGTTCCGTATGCTTCGGCTTCGGTGTTGCTGAAGGTGCTTTTGGCATAATCCCTGATCTGTCCGAATGATGACAGGTGGCGGATGCGGGCGCCTGCCTTATAGGTGTCGGATTGCAGACTGTTCACCCACAACTCAAAATAGGGTGTAAGATAATTTCCGAAGCCTGCCCTGAGATGGCTGCGGAACAGATCTTTTCCGCTTTCACCCGGTGCCCGGGAAGGGGCAGGTGCAGCGGGTTGCACCAGGGCGAGGGCTTTTACCGACCGGATCTGGTAATTGATCTCCTGCACTGCCGGGGGGTCCTCATAGGTGATTCTGGGGCTGAGGCCGATTTTCTGGGCGCTGCTGATTGTTGGCCTGTAGGGAGCGATGATGGTGACCTCTTCATGTTTTTCCTGTTGTGCCAGCAAGCTGTTTTGTGTGAGCAGTGCCAGTGCCAGGATCAGGCCTGCGTACCTGACCGGATGAATGTTTATGTTCTTGATTTTTTCCATTTTGCTGATCGGGATCATTGATTTTTCTTTATGGTGCTTGTCTTAGAGCGAATCCGCCGGATTAGCGGGATCATTGCTGCCTTCTTCGGCTTCAATTTCTGCCAGTTTTTGGGCGGCAATTTCGCCGAGGTCCGGCCCCCGGTAGTTTTCGATGATGCTCCTGAGGGTTTCCTTCGCCTGGAAAACGTTGCCAAGTGCCAGATAGACGTCTGACAGCAACAGAAAGCCTTTGGCTACCCATTGGTCGTATGCAGCGTACTGTTCGCTTAG
>CAYOLA010000018.1:0-3453 GCA_964404735.1 uncultured Bacteroidales bacterium | reverse complement strand
CCCGTCGGGGGCATCGCCATAATCATATTCCCATGTAACGCTGGCCGTGTCGACCCTGATCAGATAGTCTTCCGTTTCACCATCTTCAAAGATGCCGCTTCCATCCCAAGGAACGTTAACCATATAATCGGAAATGGTAAACCGGCTCCAGAAATAGCCCGGATCCGGGCCGATGATGAAATCGGGCGGCATCAGCCCCGACAGCGCCCCTGAATGCCCCGACGGCACCGGAAAATTCTGCAGTACATGTTCGGGGACCATCACATCGCTGCAATAGACTGTATCGCCCCACAGCCCGTTCTTGTTCCAGTCGATAAGCACATTCATATAAGCATCGGCCTGTGTAGGAATAAAGTTATTCACGTCGATATCGACATTGCTTCCCCACACAGCCGTATCGCAGGGAAATCCAAGGCCCGTACCTGCCGAACCCGGGCATGGCACAACCTGCCCCCCGACAATGGTAAAGGGCTCGGGAAAGAGAAGGCCTGCATCCCCGTCATTAAAGCATTCATCATCATCGTAGGGAGCAAATGACGGGCAAAGCCCCGCATTGCCGTCGGGCTCGTAATCGACGGCAGGCCCCAGGTCAACCCCTGTATGAAAATGCTCGATATAGCCTGTTGCCGGATTTGAGGAACAGGTGGGGAAGGAACCGTTCATCCCGGTGGAAGGATAGGCCAGGACGCCATCGGGGGCGTCGCCAAAATCGCTCTGCAGGAGGGGAGCAATGTACAGGAGGTAGTCTTCCGACTCACCATCCTCAAAAAGACCATGCCCGTCCCAGTTCTGGAAAACAGCCTGTTCGGAAATGGTAAAACGGGCCCATACGTAACCGGCATTCGGGCCAATGGTGAAACCGGAGGGCATAAGTCCCGACAGGGGGCCTGCATAACCCCATGGGATAATGAAATTCTGCAGAACATGCTCGGGGACCATCCCACCCGGACAGCTTACCATATCTCCCCATGAACCATTCTGATCAAAATCGATCACTACATTCATGAAACCCTGCGTTTGATTTGGCATGAAATTCATTACATCAATGTCGATGTTCACACCCCATGTAGCCACGGTGCATGGATTTCCGAGGGAAGTACCGCTTGAATTCGGGCAGGTCACCACCACACCATTGACGATGGTAAAGGGTTCGGGAAACATGAGTCCTGCATCGCCGTCGGCATAACACTCATCGCTGTCGTAAGGTGGGAAAACGGGACAGAAGCCCGCATTGCCATCGCCTTCAAAGTCGAAGGCAGGGCCGAGCTGAGCTCCGAAATTATTATGCTCCACATAGGCCGTACCCAGGGTCTTACAGGTTGGGAAAGCTCCGATCACACCGGTAGCAGGATAAGCGACAGCCCCTTCGGGGGCATCACCGTATTCAAGACCCTGGCCTGTCAGGCAGCAGGGATGGATCAGTGAAAAGATCATAAACGCTAAGAGGAGGGAAAAAGTTTTCATGGCTTTGCGTATTAGAATTAAACCACTTAAAAAGAAAACTTATGATTCAAGATTAAGATTCTGGTTGAATCTATAAAGATACGATATTAAAAAGCGAAAATCAACAAAAACTTTGTTTAGCAGGCAATTAGGATCAGCCTGAAGGCCGGTTAAGCCGTTCCGGGGACTTGATACAGCAGGCATCCGGCCGTTGACGATGCCTGAAAAAACCGTGTAAATGACCTTCATGGATGTTCCCGCCTGTAAAACGGCAATAACCCAATTAAGAATTTAGTATATTCGTCTCCTGATATACCGCGAACATGCGTATAGTAATATTGGCCGATCCCCTCGACAACCAGCGTGCAGGCATTCACCATTACACGAAAAGCCTGGTATCGCATTTGGCTGAAGCCGATACCGAAAACGAATATTTCATCATCCGGAGGAAAAAGGACACGATATTTCCTGCCGGCAGGCAGGTCATCATAAAAAACCATCGCATACCCGGGTATGCGGCCCTGCGGATGTTCCTGCTCATCCCCCTTGCCATCCGGAAGCTGAAGGCGGATGTGGCAGTGGAGCCGGCCCATTTCGGGCCTTTCAACCTGCCCCGGCGGATCAGGCGTGTAACGGTGATCCACGACCTCACCCCTGTTTTGTTCCCTGAGATGCATCGTTTTCACAGCCAGCTGCTGCAGCGGATATTCCTGAAAAGGATCCTGAAGCGCGCCTCCCTCATCATCACCAATTCGCTCAATACCAGTCGCGACCTGCATGCTTACCTCCCGGAGACCATCAGTAAAACAGAATGTATCTACCTGGGCAGGGACGAAGAGATCCGGTATACGGGATCCAGGCAATTCGTTGACGGCCTCACCCGGGGCAGGCCTTACTTTTTTACGGCAGGCACCATCGAACCCCGCAAGAACCTTGAAGGGCTGCTCAGGGCATTTAAAATATACAGGGAGATGGAAGGAAGCCATGATGTAATGCTGATGATCAGCGGGCAGCGTGGCTGGAAGAACAGGGAATTTTTCAGGCTTCTCCATAACCACCCTTACCGGCAGGATATCGTGCTGAGCGGCTATGTGAGCAGGCCGCAACTGGCGGAACTGTATTCCCACGCCCTGGCATTTGTGTTCCCTTCGTTGTATGAAGGTTTCGGACTACCGGTTGCCGAAGCCATGTCGTGCGGCACGCCCTGTTTGCTTTCCACACGTGCAAGCCTGCCGGAGGTGGGCGGGGAAGCGGCCCTTTATTTCGATCCGCTAATCCCCACCGGGATAGCAGATGCCATGCACAGGATCAGCAGCCGGCCGGAATTGCGGGAAGAACTGAGCAGCAAAGCCATCCGCCAGGCAGGGAAATTCAACTGGAAAGAACATGTCATGGCCTTTGACAGGGCCATCGGGAAACTGGAACAATGATGAAGATACTCTTTATCCTTGAACTTTATCACCCCAACATCGGGGGTATTGAAAAGCTTTTTAAGTCGCTTGCCGAAAGGCTCGCCGCTGAGGGGCACGAAGTGAAGGTGATCACGAGCAGGTTCAGGAAGGGGCTTCCCGCCAGGGAAACCATAAACGGGGTGATGGTAAAACGCCTGCGGATATCCTCCCGATTTGCATTCACCTTTTTCGGGATATTCGGCATGCTCAGGGAGGCCCGCCATTGCCACATCATCCACACCACCTCCTTCAACGCCGCCTTTCCGGCCCGTCTGGCAGGGCTGATCGCCGGGAAAAAAGTCATTATCACCTTCCATGAAGCCTGGGGCAAACTGTGGTTCAGGCTGCCATTTACGGGAATGATCAACAAAATACTGTATTACCTCTATGAATCATTCATACTGCACCTCGGGTTCTACCGGTATATTGCCGTTTCGGACTATACGGAGGCATCACTGCGCAGGGCGGGCATCACCGGAAGAAAGATCGTCAGGATCTATAACGGCCTCGAATACCGCTTATATGACCCCAACAGCCATACCCCACCTGAAAAAGGCTT
>CAYOLA010000017.1:0-12761 GCA_964404735.1 uncultured Bacteroidales bacterium | reverse complement strand
TATTGAAAACTCTGTCATATCCAGGTTATACTCTGTTTCTTTGTCGTTGATAAATTGATTATAGTGCCCTATGTAATAAGGCTTTTCATTATAGTTTGTTAGACATCTCTCTGTATCTGTAATTGTTCCATAAGTCCTATTTGCGTAAAAGAGTTTTGAATCCATTAAATTATCTCTTTGATTTACAGGTACAACGAAATGATCCTCGGGATGTATTGGGTCTAAAGTCATTATATGAGATTTTTGATATTTTTTTCCTGGTGGAGGAGCTGGAAATTGAACACCATAAATTTCAGTGTGATATACGATTGTAGCATCTAATTCTCCGATGTAATTATGTAAACACGTGCCTCCTAAAAAGCCGAACCACCAACCTGGTGGTGGTGTGAAAGTTAAAGTGTTTTGATTACCAATTAGGGAGCCTATGCCTATAATTGCATCGCCATTAGTATCATATCCAGTATGTCCCAGGTCAACTAATAGAAGTTTTCGATTGCTATAGCTTACTCTGCTCATCTGGGCTTGAATCGTATCAATCACTTTATCATAATAGACTTGCATTAACTCTGGATCGTTAATTCTCTTTAAAACATTTAAAGGCATAATTAACTCAGATTCCATGAATGTTCTTGAATAACACTCAATGTCGGTATGACAGAAATCATAGTTTAATAGAGACTCTAATTCTAGTGTAGCGCTATCAGCAGAATAGCTTTCGCCACTACTCTTAAGGGTCGGATTATTGCGGAAAAACTCCATACGCTCTTTAAATTCTAAAATATGATTGACCATATCCTCTGATTCTTGTACCGTTTGATTTACGGATGCTAATTGCTGGTCATTTGCCTCTTTGCATCATTGTGTAGTAATGATTACTGCGCTTACAGCAAGAAAAGCGATAATAAAAACTCTGGTTTTCATGGTTTTTGGTTTTAGTTGATAAGGTGAATTGTATGAGTTCAGACATAATCATAATATTAGACACAAAAAAACAATGTCAAGCAATCTGTTATAAAAGCGTTCTATGGCATATAAACTGCCAGGTTCATAATTAAGAACGTTTATCATGATAATTTACAGAATCGGGTTTTCTCTTCTTCTCAACAAACCGGCTGGTCAGGGCCTTTGGTGTAGCCTGTTGGGCATAAGAATCCGTTTAATCAATTTACCTGTTCGGATTCGAAAGTTCAAAGATAAACGATCAGGCATGAAATGTCAACAATTTTTTTCTCTCCCTCTCTCTCTCTCTCTCTCTCTCTCTCTCTCAATGGTTTATGACACTATTTATAATGTTAATAAATGTTGTTGTTGGGATTGAGGGTTTCAGTGCCTGCCCCGATTACTCGGTAGTTAAAGGGTTAAAAGGGGTACGAGGGACGAGGGACGAGGAAATGAGCAATTTCTCTTAGTTTTTTGATAACGACCGTTCCGGCTACAGTTCAGATTTCAACTTTCAGATTTCAGCTGCTGCATCCACATACAAAACGATGGCGGGTGAGCCCTCGAATGTTTTTCTGAACGCACGGGGGATATCAATTGTATAGTTGCCGGGTGTGCCCCGGATGCCGAGTGCCGAAGGATGCCCCAGGAGGCCCGCCTTCATTGCCTGTCGGGCAAATTCATCAGGGATGCTTATTTTGCCGGGTATTGGTTCCCCTTCATCCAGCAGAAAGAACATGTACCTGGTTGTTTCGTCATTCGAGCGGGTGAAACAACAATTGCCATCACTGTATGGCTCCAGTGGCCTGGTATTGTAAATTGCCTCACCGTTTACAGTCATCCAGTTCCCGATTTCTTCAAGCCGCTCATAGACCTCCGGGCTGAGTTCACCTGTTTTGTCGGGGCCGATCCCCATCAACATGTTTCCGCCCTTTGCAACGATATTTACCAGGGTGTGTATTGCCCAGTGAACGGACTTGTAGTTTTCGCCGGGGCCAGTGGAGTACCAGCTGTCGCCGAGGGTGATGCAGCTTTCCCATGGATAGGGAAGTGTCCCGGCGGGCACATGCTGTTCGGGGGTCCTGTAGTTTTCAAACTCACCGTGCACACTACGGTCTACGATGAGCAAGCCGGGCTGGTGTTCGCGCGCCATGGTGGCGATGGATGGCATATCGATGTCCTGCACCCATTGGTTTTTGCCGAGCCAGGGGCGTGATTCTTCCGTGAGGCTGCCCGCCGGTCGCACCCATCCGCCATCGAGCCAAAGAATGTCGATGCTGCCATAGGCGGTCATCAACTCTTCTATCTGGTTGAATGTGAATTCACGGAACCGATCCCAGCGCTCCGGGTATTTTTCGGGATCGTAATTCACATTGCGGTCGAACACCGGAAAGTATGGCCACCAGTAATCATCATTGTTCCAGTCGGGCTTGCTGAAATATGCCCCGATTCCCATTCCCTCCTTCCTGAACGCATCGAAGACCTCTTTTGCAATATTGCTGCCGGGATGTGCTGAAAACCTGCTTTCCGGATCGCTGATCTTGTAATCGGTGTATTTTGAGTCGTACATGCAAAAGCCATCGTGATGCTTGGTGGTGAATACCACGTACTTCATACCTGCATGCCTGCAGGCCTCCGCCCATCCTGCCGGATTGAATTTCACCGGGTTGAAAAGCTGTCGTATTTTCTCGTATTCCCTGACATAAGTGTGGTAATCATCGGCATAGGGACCGCGCCTCTCGCACCATGGCTCATCTTCCGGGCAAAGGCTCCAACTCTCCACGATGCCCCACTGGCTGTATGGCCCCCAGTGGATGATCACACCAAACTTCCAATCCTGCCATTGTTCAAGCTTTTGGGCCACATCTTTATCAGCGGGTGCCATGTACGGGGGTTCGTCGTGCCCGGTGACCGGTTCGGTGTAACGCACGCGTCTGTTATACACTTCATCGCCCCCGGCGTATACCCTGAGATAGAAACGTCCGTAATCGAAACGGCTCAGGTCGAAGGTGAAAGTGCCTTCTCTCAGGTCAGTGTATTTTCGTTCCTCCACGATCACATCGCCGGGGTCGGTAACAAGCTTTACCACCACATCCGAAGGTGTGTTGGCAAAATAGGTGAGTGTGGTGGCTTCTGATGTCCGGGCAGGATAAACACTGATGGATCTTGCGGCCGGATCAATGGGGTCGGGATTGTCACCCACCACGAAATTATACGTCCATCCCGATCCGCAATCCGACTCAAAGGCCTTTATCAGATTATTATCTGCATCCAGCAAACGGGCTTCGCCGCGCCCTCCCGATGCATTAAACCAGAATTCAAGGCCATCACCGCCGGTATCTGTCAGCACAAGGCTGTAGGCGCCTTTGTCCAGTTTCAGGGTATCCGTGTATGCTGTTTCTGCCTCAAGGCTGCCGGGTAAACGCTCTTTGACCAGCTCCCCGCTGCAGTTAAGCAATTGCCATGAATTGTGTTCCGGCTGCCTGTTGGTCAGCAGGTAAAAAACAAGGCCCGTTCCGTGGACCGGGGCCGGCAAAAAGCGCGAAGACATGCTGTTATCCCCGGGGTACTGATCGGGCTTGCCGTTGGGGTTCTCAAGGGTAACAGAAAAGAGGTTTTCACCTGACCGGCTTTCAATAATCCCGGGAAGGCTGATGGTTTCGGTCTGGTTAAACGAAAGGGAACCGCTCCAGAAAAGGGTTTTTTGCGGGAACCCTTCAGTGCCGTAGCTGATGGCCATGGTCTCCACATCATCCATTCCGAGGTTTCTTACGGTAATCTGGGCATTGGCGCCTGATGGGTTTTTGCGGGCGTGAATATCCTTCCCGGAGGGGATGATGATATCCTCAACGGCCACGTCGGTGGAATGGAGGGGTTCTCCGTACTGGATAAGGTAAGCACTGATCACTTGCGCCCCATGATTGATGAGGGTGGCAGTGTAAGGTTCCATCACGAGACGGATCGTATGATCGCTCCCCGGAATAACCGGCAAGTCAAAGGTTTCGGCCTGCATGAGGTAGCCGGGGCACCAGTTGGCACGGTCGAATATCCAGGTTCCTGCCTGGGGAAACACCGGATTATCGCCGCATTTCATCCACATCTGCCTTTTCTGAATAAGTTTGCCGTCATACCGGAATTCACGGTATTTGTCGCAAAATTCGGCGCAGTTGTCGGGACGGTCCATGCCATGTCCCGTCTGTATGATCCTGAGCCTGCCGAAAGCGGCATTCTCCGCAGTGGTAAAAGTAAACGGAAGAAGGCTTTCATCAATGGGATTTTCATCATTGCCGTACTCGAAATTATCATTGTAGATCTCTGTCAACGACAAAGGCCGGGCCACAGGCGTACCTGTAACAATCTCAAAATCGAGGTCGAGCTTCCACCCCCTGTCGTGATTGGGTTCATAACCCGAATGAATAAAGATCACCTCCACGCTGTCGCGTAAAACAAGGCTTAAATCGGTCACATCGGCCTGCCAGGTGAACCGCCAGTCGCTTCCGTAAAACCCGCCATAGGGCGTGATGATCCTGCCAAGCTCCCATCCAAGACTGTCTCCGTTCACACCGCCAACACGACCGATCCGGATATGGTCAGAATAATCCCAGTCGGCGCAGCGCATGGTGTCGGGGCATGAAAAATGGACATACATGGTCACTTTCCGTATGGGAACATCCCTGCCGGGGAATAATCCCCACCGGGGGTAGTTGTTGAAGCCCTTCGACGGATCGGTAACGATGACCGATCCCGAATGGGAAACAACCCGTATCGTATCGTTCGAAGCATTAACGGAATGCGCCATCAGGCATGATGTGAACAAAAAAAGAATGTAAATGCCAGTTTTGAAGGATCTGTTCATTCTATTAGCGTATTAGATTATTTTTTTCGTGAATAAAGCCTATAGCGAAAGTCCGCCGGCGCCACGGTACAATTTTACAGGATCGCGGAATTTCACTTTCAGCACGGTTAAATATTTATCATGATGTTTTTCAGGTACATCAATATATACCAGTCCCGGAACCGGGCTCCAGGAGATCTTACCTACTATTTTCCAATTGAGCGTAGCATCTGCCCCCACCACCAGAATGCTTTCAATTTCGTTAAAAAGGCCTTTCAGTATCACCTGCCCGTGCGGGTTACCCTGCAGGAAGAGGTAGAGGTTTGTGCTGTCCTTCGACAGGGTTGTCGGCCCGTAGAAATGACCTTGCGGGAGTCCGGGAAGGGTGTTAAAAATGGCTTCATCATGTTTCCTGTTCCAGGCGCCAAGTTCCCGGAGCACATGGATCTGCTCATCGGGGATGCTTCCATCTTCTTTCGGCCCTATGTCAAGCAGGAGGTTTCCTCCGTAGGAGACAACATCGGCAAAAATCGTGATCACTTCGTAGGGTGTCTTCCAATTGGTGTCGTAAGTCTGAAAACCCCAGCTGTCGTTGATCGTCATGCACAATTCCCACCAGGGGTATGCGGGTCGGGCGACCGGGAAATTCTGTTCAGGCGTTTCATAGTCTCCGTAGCCCTGCAAGCGGCCGTTGATGACGGCTTCAGGGTTGTGTGCAAGGATATTTTGACGGATATTTTCAGCTTCCCATCTTTCAGCGTCATGCTCCCAGTCGCCATCAAACCACCAGAGGTCGGGATTGAATTCATTCAGTATTTCATTGATCTGTCCCCGGAAGAAATCGCTGAAGCGATGCCAACGCGGATCATCACCGGTGATCTGGTAACGGCTGCTGTCTTTCAGAAATCCCGGGTAGTCGGGGTGCGTCCAGTCAATCAATGAATAGTAAGCCCCGCATTTCATATTGCGTTTTCTCAATTCGTCAAAAAAGGGCCCGATCATGTCCTTCCCGGCCGGGGTAGCCTTAACGATGCTCAGGTCGTTCATCCCGGTATTGTACATGGCAACGCCATCATGATGTTTGGTTGTGATCACCGCATATTTTGCTCCCGATTCCGCGATCAGGCCGGCCCAGAAGGCCGGGTCATAATTGGAAAGTGTAAATCCCTCAAGCTGTGTCATATACTCAGCGTGGCTGATCTTTTTGTTATGGAAGCTCCATGATTCGTCAATGCCTTTCACCGCATAAATCCCCGTATGGATAAAAATGCCCAGTTTTGCATCTGCAAACCATTGCATCTTTTCGGTTATCTCTTCCGGTTTAACGCGATGCTGGGCCTGCAAATGCGCCAGGCAGGCAGCAGATAAGAGCAAAGCAATAAGTTTTGTAATTCTCATAATATTTATAATTGGTTCCTGCCGGGATCGATCACATGCAGTATGCTCCTCAGCCTGATGTGTTTTGAGGAAGCACCGGCAGATATCGGCATAAATTCAAGGAAATGTATAAGAATTGATCTTTTCATCCTTAAAAGATTAGCGAACCACAATTTCATCAACAAAAACCCAGGAGCCGCCTCCAGCCGAGGGGTGCCAGTCGAAAAGGCGCGACGTTCCCCTGATATCGAACCTAACATAACGGAAGCTTTTTCCCGGCTTGAAACTGAACAGCCTGTTCACCTCCTCCGACCGTTGGTCGCCGGCAACCTCTTCTCTTCCAGCCAAAATATAATCATCAACGGTTTCCGATATATGGCAGGTCACCGAAAGGGGGTGCAGGATCCAGCTTTTCGGATTCCAAAGGGTGCTGATCTCTATCACGGAGGCCTCCACGGGCTTTTCCAGATCCAGGGTAAGGACGAAATCCTTTGCCTCCCAGCCTATCCAGTGGGTATTAAAATCGTTGGCTCCCCTTACTCCGTTGGTGAGAAATGCAAGGTCGCCCCGGCTGTACTTTACGGATGGCAAAGGCGCTGCCGTGACTGTCTTGCGAAAAGCCATGTTCCCTTTAACCTGCACATCAATAAAACGTTTGGTCGAATTGTAGTATGCTTCCGGGGTCAGCCCCGCTTCATTTACCGTTAAAACATTGCTTTCGATGCCTGTCTGGTTAAACTGCTCCAGCATGTCGATCATTTCCTGCCGTGGAAAAAAGTCGTCCTCCTGTTCACGGTACCATCCGCGGGGACCGAACATATCACTTTTGCCAATTTCCATGATGGCGTACTGTAATGCCATCCGGGCGGTACGTACATGCAAAAGGTACTGTGGCTCCCCCGCCGCGGCCTCTTCGGCCTTGTCGAAATAGTGGTTGTATTCATCAATCTTTTCCTGCGACAGGAAGCCGTGCTGATGATTGGTGGGGGGCTCATATATGTCGAGCCGCTGACCGTTTTCCGTTATTCCCTTTTCCATGCCGCAGATGTACTTTCTTATCCACTTCCCGGCAGGTCCGTAATAGCCGTCGGTAAATTCACGGATAAGTTCCTGTACATCGGCATCGGGGTTCCAGAGCAACTTTGCAATGAGGTAGGATTTCAATTCCGAGAACTCATGACCGGCGCCTGTATTGGATTGCTGGAAATGCTCCTGCACATTGTTATCGGTAAAAAGCCGGATATTTGGCTGGAGCGTGTGCAGGTTTGGGAAAGGGCTTATGTGGTGATTGAAATTAACGGTATAATCCCATAAATAGATATTTTTGCTGATGTTTCCCCAATCTTTCAGGTCTTTCAGAAATGAAGAAGCGGTGGGATCGTCTGCTATGGGCCGGCTTCTGTTCAGTTCTATGGTGCAGAGCATGATCTGCACATTATTGCGGGGCTTTACTATTCGCGGGGCCTGCCGGCTGTACTGGTAGGCAAGGGTGGAAATTACCTTGTCGGGAAACTCATCGGCCAGGCGGTTCACGAAGTAAATGACCGGGCCTGCCGGCGAACCCTCAACATCAATAATGGCCTGACAGGCATCGCACCGGCAGTATGAAAAGTTATCATCCTGGCTAACAGACCAAACATCCTTATGGGGCTGTCTGTCCATTTCCTCCTTCAGCCTTTGCAGCACAACCTGGTACACATCCTCGTTGGTAAGGCAGATCTGGTCTGTGATGCGCTTTCCGTTCATATAGGCAAAGTATTCGGGATGGGTCTCATAATACACTGCCCATGGGAGAAGTTTGTGAAAGGTATGTACATAAAAACCATCGGGGTAAACATCCCGGATGGTATGAAGGCGGTGGAAATCGCGATAATCATCGTTTTTAGAGAAGTCGCCGTTCACATTCCTGTAGGTATTTTGCGATGATCCCGTGAGATTGATCTTAGGGATGCTGATGTTATTCGTTTTTGGGATCACAATAAAATCAGGACTGTAGTAGCGAACCCCCAGATATTTTTCAAGTATTTCTCCCACGCCGTAAATGCAGCCTTTACCTGCGCCGCCATCAATCATAATGGTATTTCCGGTGAAGGAAACGCTAAATCCGTCATCACAGCTTATTTCAGCATTCCGGGATATCCGGATTGTTTGTTTTCTGCCGGCAGAATCTTCGCTGACCACAGCCAATTGCACCCCGGAAATAAGCAGGATATGTTTCTGCAGGAATTCGGCGGCGCGTATTTCAGCGGTATCAGCGTTAAGCGGTATACTGATGCAGTAACTGCTCAGGCCATCCGTAAGCAGATTGATTTGTTCGGTTTTGCCGGCGCACCCGTAAAGAAAAGAGCAGAGCAGGAATAAATGGAGAATTCTTTTCATATTTTATTGTTTTGTTGGGCGCACATGCTTTCCGCTCAGATGCATGCAGGTTAAGCCTACTGAATCCGGATCTTAGCATGCCGGGAAACAGCGATTACTGAAACAAAGATCAGGTAAATGGCGCAGGCCACAAAAACATACATGCCGGTTGACGTGCTTGTCATATCAGTGATTATTCCAATGAACCAGGGAATAAATGCTCCGCCTGATACAGCCATGATCATCAGTCCCGATATCTCATTGGTACGTGTGGGGTAAGCAGCAGCAGTAATGGAGAAGATAAGCGGGAAGATATTGGATGCCGCCATTCCGACCAGGAACATCAGCGGAAGGGCTACCACTGTTGAGGGCGACCAGATAAAGACAAGAATCGTGACCAGGGTGAAAATGGAAGAACCCAGCAGAAACCTTCCGGGGTTGAGGCGTGTGAGCATGATGGCCCCGAGAAAAGTCCCGAGCATCTTACCGAAAAAATACAGGCTGCGTCCTTGTTTGGCAGGTTCCGGATCCATACCCAGTTTGTCCATCAGGAACTGCCCGGAAGTGGAGTTGATCCCGACATCAATGCCTACCACAAAGAATATCCCGAGCACCATGAGCAGGATAAAAGGGATGCGCAACAAGGCAAAAGAGGAGCCGAAAGTGGCTTTTTTTTCTGTAGAGACTGTTTCCGTGACGGGAACGAAATACAGCCATGTCACCGACAGCAGGGAGAAAATCCCGAAAACGAGGAAAACGATTTTCCAGTCGCCAAAGCTCATGGCAAAAAAGGCCGCCAGGAAAGGAGCCACCATCGAGCCGATGGATTTCACAAACTGTGAAAAACTCAGGAAGCTTGAGCTTCGGTTGGCAGGAACCACATCAATCAGCAGCGGGTTGGCGGCAACCTGCAGGATGGTATTACCAATGCCCAGCAGCACAAAGCCGGCGAGCAACAAAGGGAATGTATAATAAAAGTAAGGCAGCAACAGTCCGGCAGCCGTAACCAGCATGCCGATGTTCACCATATTGCGTTTACCGATCCTGTCCTGCACAATGCCGACAAATACCGATAGTGCAAAAAACCAGAAAAACACAGCCATCGGCAGCATCTGCGCCAGGGTGTTGCTGATGTTGAAATCGCTGATGGCATTATCCACGCCGATGCCGACCAGGTCGCAGAAACTCATTACAAAAAACGAGAACAGCACCGGCGTGACAAAATAGAGAGAGATCTTTTTTTTATTCATGGTGAATTCTGGTATGGAGTTGCTAAAAAATGTGATTATTGATGTTGATGTAGTTTAGGATGAATCCTTTTCGTACAAAAAAGATTCCTGTCCGGATCATACACCGGACAGGCGGTATGGCTTCCTTTATTGTCTGCACCAATGCTTATTCTGTTCACTGAGGTTTTAATAATAATGCAATCGGAGTATTTCCGGATCATTGCAAAAATAAGATAAAAGCGTAATAAGCTGCCATTCGGTATTTCAGATTTCCCCACTTGTCCGCCTTCGGCGGAAATGGCTTTTGCTTATCTTTGCCAAAAGGCTTGATTACAGGATGGACCCTCGAAGGCTCGGAAAACTACTGATCATGATATCATTATTCCCCTTGCTCAGCGCATGCCATGCCGGCCGTTACATAAGCTGGAATACGGCCGATATCCGCGACCATCAGCGATTCCCCTTTTATACGATCAATAAGGCCGGGCATGCATTTTATTTCGATAAGCCGGTTACAGAACAGGAACCCCTATTGCCCTCAGCTATAGATATTAAAGGAAAATACGGCAATTTCGAATCATTTCTCGCTGCGCATCATACCCTGGCCTTTCTGATTATCAGAAACGACACCATCCTGTACGAACGCTATTTCGGCGGAACCGATACTGCCACCATCCTGCCCGGCTTCAGCGTGGCCAAATCATTTGTTTCGGCGCTTACCGGCATTGCCGTGGGCGAAGGGCTGATCAGGGATGTTAACCAGCCGGTAACCGATTATCTCGACGGCTTCAGGGATCCGGCCTTTAACAACATCAGCATACAAAACCTGCTGAACATGCGCTCAGGGATCAGGTTCAGCGAAACCTACTATAATCCTTTCGGCCACGCGGCCAGGTTCTATTATGGCAGGAACCTCAAACGTTATGTCATGAATCTTAAAGTCAATGACAGTCAGGATGCAAAATACCATTATAACAGCGCCAATTCGCAGATCCTGGCCATGATCATTGAAAAGGCCAGCGGGAAAAAATTTACGGAATATTTTGGGGAAAAGCTCTGGAGCCTTATCGGGACCGAATACGGGGCCACCTGGAACTACGACAGCGAAAAATACGGCATGGTAAAGGCTTTTTGCTGTCTGAATGCCACAGCACGCGACTTTGCAAAATTCGGACGGCTCTACCTGCATGGAGGCAATTGGGAAGGTGAACGGATCATTCCGGCAGATTGGGTGAAACACAGCATGAATATTCACAACGACTCAAGGGATTCACAGGATTACCCCTATACTTATTACTGGCGTGTGCTGGAAAACGGCGATGTTTTTGCAAAAGGCATCCTCGGACAATACATATACATCATCCCTTCGCAAAACACCATCATCGTAAGATTGGGAAAGAAATATGCCGGCATACACTGGTCGGCCCTTTTCAGGGAAATTGCCGGTCAGTATTGACCTAATCAAAGAAACTGTCGAAATCGGGGTAATACAGTTTTTCTTTGGCAAATTTTTCCGGAAAAATGAAATAGGCAATGCTGCCTTCACTGCAAAGGTGCCCGCTTTCATCAAAGAGTTTTACGGATATGGAAGCAATCCTTTTCTCCGTTTTTTCCAGCGAGGCCCGCAGGCTTACCGGCCCCTTACCGGTATATACGGGCGAATAGAAACGCACTTTTAAATTATGCGTTACGCCGGCTGTGCGCAGTTTTGCAAATACATACCATGATGCGATCTCGTCCATCAGTGTGGAGATCACCCCGCCATGCAGGATGTTGCCGTAACCCTGAAAATGAGGTCTGGGCTCCCAGGTACTCACAATCTCCTCCCCTTCTTCAAAAAATTCCATCTGAAGCCCGCAAGGGTTGCCGGGCGAACAACCAAAACAGTTATATTCCCCGATGCCTGTAAAGGGGTTATTGATCGGCCTCCTCATAATAGACTTTCTCAGTTTTCAGTTCACCAATCTTATAACGCTCTTCCCTTACCAAAACCCCCACATCATTATAATGCAGCCATTTCCCGTCCTTCTCTCCCTTCCGGTATTGGCCCTCTGTTTTGGCCTGTCCGTTTTCGTGGAACGCACGAAAATCGCCTTCGGCCACATTATTTTCATAATACTCAATTGTCTGAAGGCTGTCGTTTTCGTAATAGGTTCGTTGCTCTCCCTCGAAAACGCCGCCTTTATATGTGAACTCGGCGATTTTCTTTCCCGTCATGTCATACCAAACAGTGATCCCGTCGCGCAGACCGTTGCTGTAAAAGGCCGATTCCTGAAGCTGGGTATTTTCATAGAACAATTCCGTTTTGCCGTGTTTGACCCCTTTCCTGTAGTGGATCTTGCTTTGCGGATTTCCCCCGTATTTATATTCAATTGCGAGTCCATCAAGTTCATCATCGACATAAAACTCCTCTTTCGAAAGATAGCCACGGCTGTCGATGGCAATATAAATACCGTTTTTCCTGCCATTTTCGTATGTTTCCAGCCTGGCCAGGAACCCACGGGGATGATAGAAGAGCCAGCTTCCGTGCATCTGTCCGTCCTGATAATGCCCCCTGCTGCGCACATTGCGCTCGGTAACATCCCAGTAACCCTGCTTCAGGCCGTTTTCATCCG
Source organism: uncultured Bacteroidales bacterium (assembly GCA_964404735.1). Classification (GTDB taxonomy): domain Bacteria; phylum Bacteroidota; class Bacteroidia; order Bacteroidales; family B18-G4; genus B18-G4. The sequence continues at coordinate 408 of CAYOLA010000017.1, read as the reverse complement.
TCAGGTTAATGGTATCGCCCGATTCCGATATCCCAAAAGATGCCTGGCCATGCAGCAGGCCGGTGTGAATGGCAAAAGCCATTGTGAGAATGATCATTAGTGTTTTCATGCTGTAAAATTTTTAACAAATGTAGGAAGCTTCAATAAAAAATCAAGCCTAAGTCAGACTTTTTCTCCGATGAGGTCAAATTCTGATGCAGATATTACCTTCACCCTGCAAAAATCACCCGCTTTTAATAATGGGTCCTTTAGCAATACTTCGTTGTCCACTTCGGGCGAATCAAATTCTGTACGCCCCCTTAACCATTCCCCTTCCTCCCCATCGATGAGAACTTTATATGTTTTCCCGATCTTTTCCTGGTTCATTTCCAACGATATGGACTGCTGCAATTCAAGCAATAGTTCAAC
>CAYOLA010000016.1:0-3569 GCA_964404735.1 uncultured Bacteroidales bacterium | reverse complement strand
TGCTTTTCTTGCAATTATTGATATAAAAAAATCACAAGTTATCAACATTATATAGTTGATAATCAATGTTTTGAAATGTTTGTAAGGAGGGACTAATTAATTAAAATCGTTATGAATAATTGATATATGAGGAAATCACTTAGTAAATTCAGTGGGATCACCATCGATAATGGCAAAATATACAAAGAGGGCTGATCAATTTTGAAATTCCGAACGGGTTGCTTTCCGGTCGATTTGTGGAATTACGAAGGCTGATGGCCAGCCGGATCTTTAAAAGTTAAACTGTACCATGGCATTGATCCTGTTGGCGCGGCCGAATTCTTTATTGAAATTCGTCCGTTGCCCCCAGAGGTATTCGATGCCTGCCGAAAACAGGGGTGAGAAATCGCGTATGAGGTTGATCGATGCATATTGTCCGTTCCGGTACTCCGCATCACGCCCGATCGCTTCACCTGTATCGATTTCCGTGAAGCCGTAAATGGCGGTTGAGTACATTTTCGGGTTCCAGTTGTACCTGAAAGCGACATAATAGCCCCAGGCCTTTACCGCAGCCATTTCCGGTACATTATCCTGGTCAATGGTAACGGCATCAAGCCCGGTACCGTAAAGGTCCTGAATGTATTTTGAAATACCTTTTCCATATATGAACTGGAACATGAAAGCAGCATTTTTCCCTGCCTTCAGAAGCCCGCTCAGGGCGCCTCCATAACCGGGCACCTGAAATGCATGATCATGCAGGGTGTCGTTGAACGACATGCTTCGCCATATGCCACCGGCCTTCAGATGCCCGTATTTGCCGCTATGTTTCAGGGTAAGGATAAAGTCGGGAATGTATTGCGGAGCCATGGTGAAGTGGGACGACATGCCGGCCGATACCTCGGGCATCTCAATGGCTGCAGTTATGAACAGGCTTTTTGTGAGCTTATGGCCGTAGCGTAGCATGGCTGTTCTGAAACCAACTGCCGAATTCGGACCTTCCGGGTCGATGGTGAAGGGGATCGCTTCGAGGTCCATCAGGGTGGTCCAGGTCTGCCCCAGCAAAAAGCCTTTAAACTGCCCGTAAGCATGTTGCAGATGCAACATGAATCCCTCCGAATAAAAATCGGCCTCAAGATAGATACGCAGGGGTGAGTCTTTTACCTTCCCCAGCATTTCGGTAAAGACCCGCGACTGATGCGCATCGAAAAGGACCCTTTTTTCAGCCGGAGCACGGGATGGGACGTCAATGTCGTAAGTAATGAAATCGCTGTTGCCTAATATCCCGTTAAAATCGAATAAACCGCTAAGTTTCACAAAGCCGCCAAGCCCCAATTGAAAATTGCCCTGTGAAGCGTATAGGATAAATTGGGGCGGCCCCGGTTCCTGCGGATGTTTAGGGATATGAACCCTTTCAATGATGATAACGGACTGATCCTGCGAGTGGCTGCCTGTAATGGCTGCTGCAAGCATGATCATGCATGCAAGGAGTTTTCTTTTCATGACGGGAAAAGCTGATTGGCTTCACAAATATAAGCAAGTAAATGATGAGGTGAAGAACGGATAGTACAACCGGCTATTTTTTGATCAGTGAAAGGCTGTTTTGTATATCGCCCTTACTGCTGTTGAGCCTGACAAAATAAATGCCCGGCTGTAATGCTTGCAGCCCGATCCTGGTGCTGCCTGTGAATTGACCCTGTGCATGCCTTTTTCCCAATATGTCGGTGATCTCATAATGCCAGATGGCAAAACCAGGGCCTGCATCAATGACCACATGATCGATGGCGGGTACCGGATAAAGCCTGGCTGATCCCCGGTTTCCCTGATCGATGATGCCGGTGTATGTTCCTGTGAGCAAACCCGCGATAAAATTCTCGTAATCGTTTTCTGCTGTCAGCATATTGTTTCCCAAAGCCAGATCATACTGAAACATTCCTGAAACAAAAAGATCGTCGTACATGTTTTTTGCCACTGATTCCACCATTGCCCTTTCGCCGGAAATCTGTTCGCCCCAAACAGGAATACCGTCTTCGGTATAGCGCACAATGAAGATCTCGGCCGAGCCGCAACAGAGTGTGTAGGAGAGGGTGAGGTCATCAAAATGAATGTCTTCCAGGTAATGGCCCGTGAGGTAAACATCATTGAGCGGTCCGGCCGACAAGGATACGAGCTGGTCGCTTCCGCCTCCCTGCCCGTGGCCGGCCCAGAGAAGGCTTCCGTCAGGACTGTATTTTGCAATAAATACGTCAACATTGAAGGCGCCGGCATCAAAAAGGTAAGGGCCCAGACTGAGCTGATCCGAAAAATTGCCGCCAAAATAAATGTTTCCCTCCGAGTCGAATTCTGCCAGTGAACGGGCAATAAGGCCGTTGCCATCTGCTTGCCGGGCAAAGAGCAGGTTGCCGCTGCCGTCGAACTTTGCAAAGAAAACGCCTGTGGGGTTTTCCGTTGTCAGCAAGGTGTCGCCAAGCTGTATGGAATAGAAATAGGAAGCTGTTAGCAGCACATTGCCGTCATTATCGCAGGAAAGTGTATAGGACTGATCGCTTGAGGGGCCGGCACCCTGCCTGATCCAGAGCAGGCTGCCTGCCGGGTCGAGTTTGGCCAGGAAAATATCGGAAGCTCCGGCCGCATAAAGGGTAGTGCCGGCAACGGTAAGGCTGTCGTAAAAATACCCGGTAAAGAACAGGTTTCCTTCCCCGTCGCTGTCGATGGCACCCAGGTAATCGGTTTTGGGGCTTCCGAAATGCTGCGCCCAGCGACAGTCCCCTTCACTGTCATATGCCGAGATGAAAAAGTCCTGGCTCCCCAGCGACTCGAAGGTTTCGGTCCCGATAGCGGTAACACCGTAAAAAGTCCCGCCCAGATATATGCCGTCTTCGTGCACGGCAAGGTCGCTGATATAGTCGTAATTCGTTCCGCCTTCGCGAAAAACCCATTTCAGATCGCCTCCGGCCCCGTATTTGGCCAAAAATAAATCAGTAAAACCTGCCGATATCAGGTTGGTGGCACCAAAACCTGCAGTATCGATAAAGCCTCCTGCCATCAGTACATCACCTGCTGCATTACATCCAAGTACGCTTTTGGTTTCTCCGTAAAAGGCATGGCCGGCGGTTTGTTCCCAGTTAAAGCCCGGCTGAGCCATGAGCGTAAGCGCTGAAAGTGCCAGGGAAAAAATAATGATGCGTTTTCTCATAAGTTCATATATACGGATACAAAGATATATGATTTTACCGGAAATGAAGTGATGCAGATTTGCTCGTTATCACAAAACGAAGAGAAATCGCACGCATGATCAGGTACTAGGTACGGGGTACGGGGTACGGGGAGCTTTCAAAATTCGACCCACGAATAAATTCGTGGGCTATGATATTTATCATTTAGCCCCCGATTCCTTTATCAGGCCCCCGAGGTCTCGGGGCAGGCCACCGAGGTCTCGGGGCAGGCATGTAGCACTGAAACAATATAACAATATAGCAATATAACACTTATCTTTTCACAAACTTCCCTCTTGCAACAACACCCGTCTCATCATTCAGCACTGCCATATACACCCCGGCCGGATAAGCTGAGATATCAATTCTTATTTGTTC
>CAYOLA010000015.1:0-16512 GCA_964404735.1 uncultured Bacteroidales bacterium | reverse complement strand
GAAAGATGTTAATCGCAGGAGTGTGAAAGCATATAATGCCTGTTATTTACCCCGGATGGCTTCCCTGTAATTCCGGCTCACTACTTCCCAGTTGATGATGTTCCAGATGTTGCTGAGGTATTCACCCCGTTTATTCTGGTAATGCAGGTAATAGGCATGTTCCCAAACGTCAATTCCCAGGATGGGAATGCCATGGCATTCGGCTACATCCATCAGGGGGTTGTCCTGGTTCGGCGTGGAGCAAACAGACAGTTCGCCCTGCATATTTACATAAAGCCAGGCCCAGCCCGAACCAAATCTTTTGGCAGCGGCGGCCAGCATGGTTTCACGTAATTCATCCATTCCGCCAAAGGCAGAGGTAATGGCCTCCTGCAGTTCCGCTGAAGGCAGCGTGTTTTCGCCGGGGTTTAAAGTCTTCCAGAACAATTCATGATTGTAATGACCGCCTGCATTGTTGCGCACGGCTGCATCGTAAGCGGAAATACCTGAAAGGATCTGCTCCAGGCTCATTTCAGCCAGCGCTGTTCCACTGACGGCCTTATTGAGGTTGCTGACATAGCCTGCATGATGCCGGTTGTAATGGATATCCATGGTGCGTGCGTCAATCACCGGTTCGAGTGCATCATAGGCGTAAGGCAATGGTGCCTGTGTGAATTGCGAAAAAGCCAGCACATTTATGACCATTAAAACAACAAAGAACGGGGATTTTTTCATTTGACTATATATTTAATGTTTTCAGATACGTAACAATGGCAATGCTAAATTGTTCATGTGGCCTTCGAAATAATCTGATTTAAAAATTGCCTGTGCATTTGGCAAAGCTTTAATTTTGTGTTTTCATTTCCGGTTATTTTCTGATACTTTTTAAATTATGAAAGTAACACTGACCATCCTGTTGCTTGTCCTGTCCAATACTTTTATGACCCTGGCATGGTACGGGCACCTGAAGTTTTCCCATTGGGGTTATTTCAGCAAGTTGGGGCTCTTTTCAATTATCCTGATCAGCTGGGGTATTGCATTTTTTGAGTATATCTTTCAGGTACCCGCCAACCGCATTGGCTATAGTGGGTATGGAGGACCCTTTAACCTCTGGCAACTCAAGGTGCTTCAGGAGGTCATCACCCTCATTGTCTTTACTTTTTTTGTGATACTGGTTTTCAGGACGGAGAACTTCCGCTGGAATCACCTCATCGGGTTTGTTTTTCTTGTATTTGCGGTGTATTTTATCTTTAAAAAATAACCCCGGCTTTTCTTTTCTGCAACAAGCTTTTGGTATACATAAGCGGAATATGCCGGACTTCAGTCTGCCGCAACATATGGGATCTCGACATAGAAAGTGCTTCCTTTGCCGATTTCGGATGCGAGTGTGATATAGCCTCCCATCATCTCTGCCAGTCCCTTACTGATGGCCAGGCCAAGCCCGGATCCGCCATGTTTTCGGGTAGTCGTGTTGTCGACCTGCCTGAATTTCTCAAAGATCACCTCATGCTGCCTTCGTTCAATTCCAATGCCTGTGTCACGGACAAAGATCCTGAGCCCCTCCATATCCTTCACGGTATAGCCGAATTCAACTTCTCCTTCGGAAGTGAAGGTGAGGGCATTGTCGAGCAGTTTTTGGATGATTTGCGAAAGCCGCTTGCCATCGGCCATGATCAGGTGTTCGTCGGAGTTTACGGGAAGTGAGCAGCGCAATGCGATGTTCTTCTTTCCCATTTCTTCTTTAATGCCCTGGAATTGATCAAAAAGCCTGGTGAACAATGCCTCCGGGCTGATGACTTCCCTTTCAATCCTGATTTGCCCGGTCTCGATGGCAGCCATGTCAATAATGTCATTCAGGACGCTCAGGAGCTGCTTGCTTGCCGAAGAGATCAATTCGAGGTAGTTTTGCTGTTCTTCCTGTGAGGCAGTTCCTTTTTTCAGCAATTCGGTAAATCCCATGATGCCGTTCATGGGGGTTCGCAGTTCATGCGACAGGTTCATGAGGAAGGCTGTCTTCAGCCTGTCCGATTCTTCGGCTTTTTCTTTTGCCAGAATAAGTTCCTGGCGGTTTTTGAGTATCTCGCGGTGCTGCGCCAGTAATTGTTTCCATGCCCGCAGCCTGAGCCTGTACTGCCACCCAAGCAGGATGCTGAATATGATTATTATCAGTGTAATTCCGGCAAGGGCTGCCAGCGTAATGGTTTGCCTTCTTATTCTTGATTTCTGTTCCAAAAACCGGGCTTGCTGCAATTCCATTTCCTGATCCAGTTTCTGTATTTCATAGCCTTTTTGAAGCAGTGCAAGCTGATTGGAAATTTTGATATTAAAAATGGAATCATTGAGTTCGTGATATTCCTTCAGGCAGGCATAGGCCGCTTTCATGTTTCCGGTTTCAACATACACCTTTTCCATGCCAAGGAGGGCATTCATAATGGCATAGCTCAGGTTTAGCGGCCTGACTTTTTCGAGCCCTTTGCTGAAATATTCAAGGGCTTCGGTATACTGGCCGGTTTTACTGAGTAATCCTCCCATCAGAATATCGGTTTCGGCAATCCCGATCGTCGAATTAGCCCTGGTATAATAATCCATTGCGTCCTCAAAGTATCTGCGGGCAATATCATAATTGCCGTTTTCGGCATGGAATTCACCCAGGTTGCTGCTGCTAACGGCAATCATGAAAAAGTTTCCAGCGATTTTTGCCAGATCAAGGGATTGCCGGTAAACTTCCTCTGCTTTTTCATCATCACCCATCTCGTCGTAAATGATGGCGATGTTGTTCAGTGTCTGTGCCTGCCCGGTGATATTGCCAAGGAGGCTGTCGACCACGTAACTTTTCTGGTAATAATACAGTGATTTGTCCCACTCACCCCAGTCGAAATGGATAATACCGATGTTGTTGAATGATTTTGACAGCCCGTTGCTGTCGTTGATCTCCTCACTGATGTTGAGCGAATTCAGATAGTACTCAAGGGATTCGCTGTAGTTTCCCCATGAAAGGTGTATATTTCCGAGATTATTGAGGATATTGGCTTCGATATTCCTGTTTCCGGTGGTTCTGGCAATTTTCAGTCCTTCATGATAGTAAAGCAGGGCTGAGTCAAAAAGTTCGGCTTTATCGTAATCGAGGGCTATGTCGAGAAGGGCTCCCGCCAGGGCTGTGCTGTCGCCCAGGCTGATCTGTATGGCCAGGTTTTCGGTATGGTAGCGGACGGCATTTTTGTAGTCCCGCTCTTCGCGCAGCAAGGCTCCTGCATCTATGAGCAGTCCTGAAAGTTTTTCTTTATCATCCAGGTCACGGTAAATGACCATGGCATCCCGCCAGGAATCCAGGGCCGCGTTATTTAAACCGCGCAGGCGACAGGCAGCTCCTTTAATAGACAGTGCAGCAGCTTTTTCCGTATCCTGATCCATGGCAGAAGCCAGATACAGGGCTGAATCAGCATAGTTGATGGCTATGCCCGGCTGGCTGTCGAGCCAAAGGCCGGCCAAACGATTGTAAAGGGATGCCATTTTTTGCGGGGACGCATCAGAAAGCGCATGCCGTAAGGTATCCGCTTCGTGGACCTGCCCATATCCCTTTGCAAATCCTGCCATCATAAAGATGGCAGAAAAAATGATAATGAATATCTTTTTTACTTGCACAATGATCGCTTTTACGATTATCAGACCGGGTTACTAAGCCAATACGAAGCCGGGCTTCGTGCGGATGAAGGGACTCGAACCCCCACGCCTTTCGGCACCAGATCCTAAGTCTGGCGCGGCTACCAATTACGCCACATCCGCCTTTCGCCTGCGAAGATATGGATTTTTCCCGGGGCAGCAAAGAAATCATGAAGCAATAAATCAGATCATTACGAACGACTTATATCACGCCATGAAGCTTTCCTGTGCGTTTAACAGTCATCTGCATCACCCGTCTTTTTACAATAAATCATGCTTGTTACAGTTTATTATGTAAACAGGGCAACTGTTCCCTCTCAAATGCATCTATAATTTGTTAAGAGTATTTACACCATCATCGACTTAATCAGCCAAATACGGGAGATTTGAAGAGGAATTTTTTTACGGTTTTATGGATATTGTCTCTGGTATTGCCTGTCAGGGCTCAGGAAATGTGGGGTGTTGTAAACGGCAATTACGCCGGGATCAATGCCAGCCTGATCAACCCTTCCTCCATCATGCATTCGCGTCTGTATCTTGATGTCAATGTAGCTACAGCCGATATTTTTCTTGAGAACAATGCCCTGTATATTCACCGTGAGGATTATCGTCCTTTATCCTTTCTCCGCTCGGGCGATAAGCTCCCCGAATACGGAAAAGACGATCTCCCTTTCGATTATTACAGGAACAAGAACCGCAAAGACCTGCATTTAAGCGCCAGGGTGCAGGGGCCTTCTTTTTCCGTGGCCCGCCGCGATGATGCCTTTGGCTTTTCAACTGCCTTCAGGACGGTTTTTTCTGCCAGGGACATCCCTTACGAGATCATTCCCTTTGCCTATGAAGGCCTGAATTTTGAGCCACAGCACAATATAAATTATAATAACGACGATTTTCTGATATCGGGAATGTCATGGTCGGAACTGGGCTTTACCTATGCGCATACCCTTTCGCGCCGCGGCCCCCATCACCTCACGGGAGGCATCACGGCTTCCTTGCTGCTGGGTTTTGCAGGTTTTTACCTTGACATGGCCAACATCGACTATATTGTGAACAACGACAGTACGCTCAACCTGCGCAATGCACGGGGCGGGATGGCTTATTCACCCGCATCCTGGCCTGCCGACCGCCTGTTCAGCGGGCGTGGCGTGAAATTCGATCTTGGGATCACCTACGAAAAGAAAACCTATGGGTATAGCAGTTACCGGACCAATAAGCTTTGCAAACAGCCATATGAAGATTATCATTACCGCCTTGGCATCTCACTGCTCGACCTGGGCGCGATCGCTTTCAGTTCACAGGCATCCCGGCACCAGTATGATGATGTGGGAGCATTCTGGATGCCCGTCGATACGGTGAATTTTACCGGGCTCGACCCCTTTACCCGCATGCTGAGCGAAGTTCTTTACGGCGACCCGGGCGCTTCGCTGCGGGCCGGACGGTTTAGCGTGCCTGTTCCGGCTGCCGCCAGTGTGCAGTTCGACTATCACTACCTCGACAACTGGTACCTGAACGCCACCGTGCTGGTACCGCTCCATATGAACGGGGCATATTTATACAGGCCGGCACAACTGAGCGTTACGCCGCGATATGAAACACAATACTTCGAGCTGAACGTACCCGTTTCGCTCTATGATTTCCGCTATCCGCGCATGGGGGTTTCGGCACGTATCTGGTTCCTGACACTGGGTACCGACAATCTGCTTGGTTTTCTCAACCTGACGGATTTTACCGGCTTCGACCTCTACGTTTCGGTAAAATTCAATTTCCTGAAAGGAAGATGCAGGCGTACTTCCTGGGGTTGTGATCACAACCTGAGCCGTTAGCAGGTGTGAAGGCCTTTTTGAAGCAGGATCAGCCAAACACCTTTTCCCGGGTCTTGAAATCCGTTTCGATCTGCAAGGATCCTGCTAAGTGAATCCCGCTTTGCATCCGTGAATTTACTGATAGTAATTCAGTGCCCGATCATTGTCAGTAAAAACTTTAAAAATTATATTCGTAGCGCCGGGGAGGAACTTTTTTTGGATAAGACCGTATACCCGTTTCTAACCCGCAAATTAACAGCTAAAGAATTGACTGAGGCAAAACCAGATCACGGGCAGTTTTCTATTGGCAGCTTGTTTTTTATGCTGGCGGTAACGTTCTGTATTGTTCCCGCCGCATTGAAAGGGCAGTCGATGACCGGCGCCGTTACCGGTTCCTATGCAGGAGTATCGAATGCTTCCGTTAACCCGGCCCTCATGGCAAACAGCCGTTATTACGTTGATGTGAACCTCATGGGCGGGCAGGGCTTCTTCCATAATAACTATGCATATATCGGGCGCGATGATTATCGTTTTCCCGGCATTTTTATGCCGGGATACGAGTTTAACATGCATCAAAAGGAATACGGGCAGGGCGAAAGGCCGGCATATACCGTAAACGGGAAAAGGCCCAAACAGATGCATCTTTCCGGAAATATTTCCGGCCCATCTGTAATGGTGGCGGCAAACGGGCACACTTTTGCCCTGCTGAGTTCGTTCCGCTCAGTCCATTCGATGAGGGATATCCCCTACGACATGGCCAACTATTTTTATTACAGCCTCGACTACAAGCCGCAACATGGCATGGAGTACGAACATCGTGATCCCATGAGGTTTGCCACGCTTACCTGGAGTGAGTTTGGGGCCGGCTATGCATATATGTTCGGAAAGCACAACCGCGACCGCTGGGCATTCGGCATCACGGCCCGGCTGTTGTTCGGGCATTCGGCTTCCTATGCCTGGGTTGAACATCTGAAATATTTTACTCCTGACGACGAAACGGTTTATGTGAGGAACCTCGACGGGGAGGCCGCCTACTCGCTGCCGGTCCACTATGCTTCCAACGACCTTCAAAACCCTTTTATGGTAAGGGGCATGGGGGCCGGTTTCGACATTGGCCTGGCATATATCCACACAAGGAAGGGACATTCAGACATGAAATACAAGCGGCTGTGCCAGCAGCGTTTTGAAGAATACAAATACCGCATTGGCATTTCGCTCACCGATCTGGGCTGGATCAGTTTCGGCAAGGATGCCCGCAAGTACGAATATGATAATGTAAGCGGGTTATGGGAACAGGTAGATACCCTGAAACCTTATTACAGTAACCTTGAATACATCAGCCGCGACCTGAGCGATCGATTTTACGGTTCACCCGAAGGGGGGCTCACAGGCCGGCAGTTCAACATGTACCTTCCGGCAAGCCTGGGCATGCAATTCGATTATCATTATGTGAATAACTGGTACCTGAGCGCATCCTTTCGTTACCCCCTGCTTTTTTCCAAAAGCCAGGTGCGGGCACCTGCATCACTGATGATCGCGCCGCGTCTCGAAACACAGGTCTTTGAAGCGGGCATGCCCTTTATCGTGCACGACCTCAGGCATCCCATGCTTGGGGCATATATGCGCTTTTATAATATCACCCTTGGCACCAGCAACCTTGCCGGCATTTTTAATCTTACCGACCATTATGGCTTTGATATTTACCTGTCGGTGAAGATCAGTTTTGCAAAAAACCGTTGTAAGAAGAAGATGCCGCGTTTCTGTGCCGATGATTTCAGGTTTCGCGAAAAAAACAGATGATCCTGGCCCGGATGGTCAGTCTTTTGTTATGCCGGCTATCTTTTCGAGCATGTCGGTGGTCAGCGATTTCGGTCTTTCGAGCGGATACATCAGGGCGCGGTCCCAGATGATATTGGCGCAGATGCCGATGGCCCTTCCAATGCCGAAAAGTACCGTGTAGAAGTCGTATTCGCGTACGCCGTAATGCCACTGTATCACCCCCGACTGCGCATCAACGTTGGGCCAGGGGTTTTTGGCTTTTCCATGCTCCATCAGGATGGGTGGCACCACTTTGTAAAGGATGTCGACATATTTGAAGAGGGGGTCGTCCTTGATATATTTCAGGCTGAATTCCCGTTGCAGGGTATAGCGGGGGTCGGTTTTCCGCAATACGGCATGGCCGTAGCCGGGGATGACAAAACCGGCATTGAGCGTATCCCACACATACTGTTTGATCTCATCTTCGGTAGGTTCGGCTCCGCCCATCTTGTCCATAAGTTCCTGCAGCCATCGGAGCACTTCCTGATTTGCCAGGCCGTGCAGCGGGCCTGCCAGGCCATTGATCATGGCCGATATCGAGAGGTAAATGTCGGAGAGGGAGCTGGCTACGAGGTGTCCGGTATGGGCGCTCACGTTGCCGCTCTCATGGTCGCTGTGAAGGATGAAATGCAGCCGCGAAACATCGTCGTAGGGCTTGTCGATCCCCATCATGAAAGCAAAGTTGCCCCCCATGTCGAGGTTGGGGTTTGATTGTATCCGCTTGCCGTCGCGATAAAGTTTTGCATAGATATAGGTTGCAACTTCGGGCAGTTTTGCCAGCAGGTTAAGCACATCCTCATATGTGGGTTCCCAGTAATCTTCCTTTTTCAACCCGGCAAAATATTTCTTGGTGAAGAATGATTCGCGGTGCATGGTCAGAATGGCACTGGAAAAGATCGTCATGGGGTGGCTGCAACAGGGAAAAGCATCGATCACCTCGTAAACATAACGGGGGAGTATCCTGCGTTTGCTGAATTCATCAACCACATCGGCCATTTCTTTTTCTGTCGGGATATCCCCGGTCAGGAGCAAAAAGAAGAGCCCTTCCACGTATGGCATCTCTGATCCTTTGGGTTTCGGGAGAAGCTCAAAGACTTCCTTGAGTGTGTAACCCCGGTAGCGGATGCCTTCATTGGGGTCGAGGTATGATATGTCGGTGACCAGGCTTTTCAGGCCGCGCATACCGCCCAATATCTTGGAAATGGTGACCTCATCGACCACCGTATCGCCGTATTCTTTCATGAGCTTTGCCGTACGCGGGCGCCACTCTTCAATTTTTTGCCGAAGCCTTTCTTTCAGTATGTACATGGTATGTTGGATGGAAGATGATTGATGTTTTACGTCATATTACGGATAATGGCCGAGCCGAATTCAGAGCATTTCAGCAGCGTGGCACCCTCCATCATCCTGTGGAAGTCGTAGGTTACCTGCTTTTGGCTGATGGCGGTTTCGAGTCCTTTCCAGATGAGGTCGTGCACCTCGTGCCACCCGAGGAATTTGAACATCATGCTGCCCGAGAGGATCACCGATCCGGGGTTTACCTTGTCGAGGCCGGCATATTTGGGTGCCGTGCCGTGTGTGGCCTCAAAGATGGCATGTCCTGTTTCGTAGTTGATGTTGGCGCCCGGTGCGATGCCGATCCCTCCGATCTGGGCTGCCAGCGCATCCGAAAGATAATCGCCGTTCAGGTTCATGGTGGCCACCACACCGAACTCCGACGGACGGGTCAGCACCTGCTGCAGGGTGATGTCGGCAATGGAATCGCGGATCAGCAACATTTCTTTCCAGCGGCCTTTCCCGTGGCCCGGAAGCAGTGCCAGTCCTTCTTCCACCTCTTTCCTGACCCCGGCCTTTTGCGCATCGGTCATCATGCTGTAGCCGGGCTCGATCATCATGGCGTTTTCTTCGATGCTGATGCCGGGGTTCCGTTCCTGGTTTTCGAGTATCCAGCTTTCCCTTTCGGTAACGATCCGGTTGCGGAATTCCCCGCGTGCCAGTTCATATCCCCAGTTTTTGAAGGCCCCTTCGGTGAATTTCATGATGTTGCCTTTATGCACCAGGGTGAGCGAACGCCGGCCTTCCTGAAGTGCATAAAGGATGGCGGCCCGCACCAGTCTGTCCGTTCCCTGTTTTGATATGGGCTTGATGCCGATGCCTGAGGTTTCCGGGAAGCGTATCTTGTCAATGCCCATTTCATCCCTGATAAAGCCGATCACCTTTTTTACTTCCGCACTGCCTTCCTGCCATTCGATGCCGGCATAAATATCCTCGGTATTTTCACGGAAGATGACTATGTCGACCTCTTCGGGTTTTTTCACCGGTGAGGGCACGCCGCTTACGTATTTAACCGGCCGCAGGCAGACGTAAAGGTCGAGTATCTGGCGCAGGGCCACGTTCAGTGACCGGATACCGCCTCCAACAGGTGTGGTCAGCGGGCCTTTGATGCCGACCAGGTAATCCCTGAAGGCTTCAATGGTTTCGTCGGGCAGCCAGTTATTGAAACGGTTATAGGCATTTTCGCCGGCATAGACTTCTTTCCAGATAACCTTCCTTTTTCCGCCATAGGCTTTCTCCACGGCGGCGTCGAACACCCGAACGGCGGCCGCCCAGATGTCGGGCCCGGTGCCGTCGCCTTCAATGTAAGGGATCACGGGGTGGTCGGGAACATGAAGCTTTTGGTCTTTAAACGTAATTTTTTCTTCCATGGGCATTGATTTCAGAAGTTTGCAAATTTACAAATTTAACAGCAATAATCGCGACAATTGGCTGCCGGAGGCGAATTGATCCTTTTACGGCAAGTCCGCAACATTCTGCCCGCCGGCTTGTTTCTATAGTAAAGACAAGCGCATGAAACAGGAACGGCCTGTCATTTTTTTTGATGGCGGATGCAAGCTGTGTAACGGCTCTGTTGCTTTTGTGCTGAAACACGATCGCAAAGGCAGGTTTTTATTTGCCACCCTGCAGTCGGCAGCCGGGCAAGCGGTTCTATCGCAGATCCGGGATAATAAACAAAGCAGGGACAGCATTGTTTACCTCGAAAACGAAAAAGTTTACCTGCGTTCAACCGCCATCCTGAAGATATTGAAACGCCTTGGCGGCTGGTGGAAATTCTTGTATGTATTTATGCTCATCCCTGCTTTTCTGCGCAATGCAGTATATGATATCATTGCCCGTAACAGGCATCGCTGGTTTGGCCGTACCGGATGCATCCTGATCCCTCCCGGAAGAATAAAATCGTGAATTTCTGTTGATTCGTTTAGTCGTTTAGTCTATGATTCGGGGCAGGCCAATGTGATTGCGCGATTGAACGAATAAACGATATTCAAATTTTGGAGAAACCTCGCCGGCGGGCTCGAAACGGGCGAAATGCTGTGTCAGCCCACGCACAAATGCCAATAAACAACCACTGGTTATCCCGACCCCGGGTACCGGGGGAGGGAGCACCCGGCTGTTTGGCTATAAGCAATCAGATACCTCTCGCTGGCTGAGGGATTTCAGGCAGAGGAGCGCGCCGGCGGCGCTCAGCGATCCCGCCAGGCGACAAAACCAGGTATTAATACGGGGACGTCTTTCATATAATCGGCGTATTCCGGTCTCCTTTCAAGTTCGCGTTTTTCGAGCAAGGGGATGCTGATGAAAACAAACATCAGGGTCACCGCCAGCGGCCCTGCCATCATCCACCATTTTTCATAACCCGCCGAGAGGGAAAAAAAGTAAAGCCCCCACCAGGTCATGATCTCCCCAAGGTAGTTTGGATGCCGGCTGTACTTCCATAAACCCGAGCGCATCAATTTCCCCTTGTTTTCCGGTTTCAGCCTGAACCTCCGCATCTGTTCATCAGCAACCAGGGGCAAGCCAATCGCAACGACCATGGTCAGCAGCCCCACAAAAAACCAGGTATTTATACTTATTCCGGGCCCCCGGAAAATATAAACCATCGACATACATGCCAGAAAGACCATGATGGTGGGGAACAGGTGGATGCCCAGAAAACTCACCGGCCAGTAAAATTTCGGAAACTTCTTCCTGAAATCGCGGTAACGCCAGTCTTCATGCTTCAGGCCCGGCCAGCCGCGGTAAAAGTTCAGCGTCAGCCGCAATGCGTACAGGAACACCAGCACCAACACGATCATCTCCGGAGCGTCAGTCCACGTAAGAGGCCGTGCAAGAAAAAACGCGATCACAAATGGCTGTACACTCCAGTAGGGATCGTACATGGACGAATTATTGAAGACCACCGAAAAAATAAAAACCACGATGGTGCCAATAACATCGGCAATCAGGATCTTCCATAACAGATGATAATCGGGGATAAAGGCCCAGGTATACACCACCACCAGAATGGCAATGGCATAAATAAAAAGGTTTACGATGATACCGCTTGCTTTTTTCATTTTCTGTAATTTATTTTTCCGGTATTCCCTTGTCAGGAGAGAAGGGTCAGTCATACAAATCAATAAATTCATATCCATTCCCCGACCAGTCGAGGAATCGCTTCATATCCTCCAGGCTGATCACCAGGCTGGCGGTGTTTATATTGGGATGAAAGCTGATTTTTTCTTCCTTCAGCAGGTTTTTGTCGATAAAAAGATACACATGGTCTTCCTCATCGTTGATAAGCCCGAAAAGGGATACGGATCCTCCTTCGAGGCCAAGATACTTTTTCAGCCTTTTCGGGGAAGCGAAAGTCAGTTTTCCCTGTTTAAGCCTTTTCTCCAGGTCGTGTATATCAAGCTGGTAACGGTGATCGCTGATCACCAGGTAATGGCGGTTGCCTTTATGGTTACGGAAGAAGATGTTCTTGCAATGGGCCGAATCAATATCTTTCCAGTATTTCAGCGCTTCCTCAATGGTCGGGCCAGGGGGATGTTCGTGGTATTCGTAATGTATCCCTAATGTATCAAGTACGCTGTAAAGCCTAGGATCGCCGTTCATGATCTGTCCTTTCAGGCAAATATAGAAGTTTTGAATAAACCTTCCATCAGCATTCCGCTTGGTTCATCACTCTTTGCCTGACTTCATGAACTTCAGTTCGGTGAAGTCAAAGTCGGGATTGGGCAGGTCTACCTGCATTTCGGTCACTTCCCCCTTCTCATTAATGATAAAATTCACCAGTCCGGGCGGCAGCGACGGCACCTTTTCAAACACCAGTTTCCAGGTATTATACTGCCAGTGCGACAAACGGCCCAGGAAGATCTCTGCCGGCTCCAGATCGAGCATCATCTTCTCCCCTTCCATATATACCTTTGCATCCCCGTACATCCGGCAATGGTAGGTTCCAGGGTATGCTTCTGCGGGCAGGGTGGGCTTCGTATCCAATATCCTTTTTTCCTCTGCCTTTTCCCGGTTCAGCCGGTCTCTTTCCTCACGTGCTGACATTCGTTGAAGGAATTCGGCGCTCCAGTCCTTTTCTTCCCCTGCATCCAGTAAAACGTCGAGGGTTTTGAATTTAAGGGGATAATACAGGCTGCTGTTCTTATTGGTCAGGAAGACCATCCCCAGCCCTTCTTCGGGAACAAAGGTAGTATTTGAAATAAACCCATCATATCCACCCCCGTGGCCTAAAACCTTTCGTCCGTGGTAATCGAACATGGCCCAGCCCAGGCCGTATGCCTTGAAATGTGTCGACGGCCATGTTTCGGCCGACCAGCTACTCACTGCCTGGGGTGTAACCGCTGTCCACATCTCGTCAAAGCTTTGTTCCGGCAGCAGGGTATCACCACTGCCTGTCACTCCTTTGTTAAGCTGGAAGATCAGCCATTTCGCCATATCATTGGCCGATGAGATCAGGCCCCCGGCAGGGGCGATATTGTCCCAGTTCAGCCAGTTGATGGTGATAATGCCGTTGTAATGATCATTATGCGGGGCGGAAACATTGTCCATTTCCGGCAGTGCCCTAATGGTGCTGAGCGTTCGCTCCATCTGTATAGGCTCCAGGATCCTTGTCGTGATAAAATCATCCCAGCTCATCCCGCTCACTTCTTCAATAATGAGGCCTGCGGTCAGGTACATGATGTTGCTGTACCCGTAACCCGACCTGAACCCGAAGGAAGGTTCAAGGTATTTTGCCTTGCGCACAACCTCTTCGCGCGACCAGCGGGTGCCGTACCAGATCAAGTCGCCGCTGAAGGTCTTCAGCCCGCTGCGGTGGGTCAGCAGGTCGCGGATGGTAAAGTGATCCGACACATAGGGGTCGTAAAGTCCGAACCAGGGCAGATAATCCCGCACCCTGTCGTCCCAGTCCAGTTTCCCTTCATCAACAAGCATGGCCATCGCGGCCGTCGTAAAAGCCTTTGAGTTGGATGCAACGGCAAAAAGGGTGTTTCCGTCCACCCCTTCTCCCGTATCAATATTGCGTGTGCCGTATCCTTTTGAAAACACCAGTTCCCCGTCGAGGACAATGGCCACGGCCATTCCCGGAACATTCCAGTCGCTGACCGCCTGCCCGTAATAACGGTCGAGTTCTTCCAGTTTCTGATCGATGTCCTGCCCGTAAAAAAGGGGGATGAACAACATCATGAGCAGCAGTGCGGAAAGCTTTTTCATCATCTTAACAGTTATTTTTTAATGCCGGGGGCGATGTTTTGCCCTGTCGGGGATGTATGAATTATATGATCTGAATATTTACCTCAACGGCTATTTCTTCTTTCAGGTGTTTTTTAACGGCACACTGGCTTGCTGCCTGTACAACTGCCTGATGGTATTTTTCGGGGAAATCCGCGGGCAGTTCAATACTGATCTTTATCCGGCCGATGATCTTTTTAAGCGGATCGAAGGTTTGCTCCTGCCGCAGGCGGATTCTGTCGGTGGGGATCCCCCGCTGATCGCAAAATGACTTTACGTAAATACCGGCGCAGGTTCCCAGCGAAGCCAGAAAAAGGGTAAACGGTTCGGGGTATTCGCCGTCGCCGCCAACTTTAACCGATTGATCGGTCTTGATGGTAAAGCCGTTAAAATCGACAAAGACTTTTTTGTTTCCTTCAAAATAAATTTCCATGTTTTTTATGTGTTATCTGTTCAATTCCTGAAACAGGACAGTCTTTAAAAAGTTCACGGGGATTCGCGTTCAATCACAATTTCATCGACGAAGAGCCAGGCTTTTTTCCCTTTTCCGGCCGTGTGCCAGTCGGGCACGGTTCCGATGGTTGCAGCCGACACCCGCACGTATCGCGTCAGCACATCCAGCTTATCCAGCGTGATCATTTCAATGGAAGGCTCTTCCATGGCAGCAGGCAGGGGGATGTTCACCTGGCCGAGCAGATGAAAGCTTTTCAGGTTATCCGAGGCATATACGCTGACCGATTGCGGAAGGAACATCCAGCCCTCGTGGTTCTTTAGAAAATTTGCCGAAACCGCTTTCACCCTTTGCACCGATCCCAGGTCAATGGCCACATCCAGCCCGTTAGTCTGATACCCCTGCCATTTGCCGTCCATATAATCGGGGCTGCCGTATTTCCCGTCGACCAGGGTAAAATGACCGCCGCCGGGATACCTGACGTCAAAGGGACTCAGGTAAACGGGCTGCATCTTCCGGCCCGGCTTATCCTTTTTTTCGGCTATCTCCTTCCGGCTAAGGTTTTGATCCTCCCCGGCCGATCCGGGTTTTTCACCCGTACAAGCGAACAGCAGTATCAGCAAAGCGCAAAGGCCAATGGTATGCAGGAAGGGCTTCATAACAATTTTTTCCGGCTGTGAAATTACAAAAAGCTTTCTTAACCGGCAATCCCCTTAGCGGGTGGATCAGATAAAGAACAAACAGACTCCTCCCACGCTGACGAAGGCGCCAAGCATTTCGAGCGTGGTCACTTTTTGCCTGAACAGGAATATGGCAGGGGGGATAAGAAGGATCGGGACGATGGCCATGATGGTGGAGGCCACGCCCGTGGCTGCGTATTTTACGGCCAACAATGAAAAGGACACCCCCAGGAAAGGGCCGAATACCGATCCCGTAAACGTGGCCGCCATGCCTTTTCTGCTTTTGAAAGCATTTTTGATCAGGCAACCCTTGTTCAGCATGAGGATGATAAGGGCAAAGCCTGCCATGCCCGCAATGATCCTGATCTGGGTGGCAGCAAAGGCATGATAGCCGCCCATGCCGTATTTGCTCAGCACCAGGCCCACGGCCTGGCCCACAGCTCCTCCCAAAGCCAGCAATATCCCTTTTAAAGGATACGACAGGCTGATGCGGCCTCCCCCGCGGCTGAAGATGGCAAGGCTGATGCCGCTGATGGTTAGCAGCATGCCTGCAACCTCCTTCAGTGTTAATGACTCTCCAAGGATCACCCAGCCGATCAGGGCCGTGATGGGCGGCACCAGGGTCATAACTAGCATGGCTACCCGTGCGCTGACGCTGGCATAGGCCCTGAATAGAAAATAATCGCCAAAAACAAAGCCGACCAGCCCCGATACCGACAGCCATACCCATTCGTGCATGCCGGCATCCAATGGCAATGCCGACCCCCGAACAATAAGATTATAAATGGATAAGAATACAAAGGCCAGTACCAGCCTGATCATGTTTACCGCCAGGGATCCAATTTGCCGGCTTGCAACTTCAAAGGAAAGGGCAGTGATGGTCCAGAAAAATGCCGTGGCCAGGGCAGCCAGTTCACCGTAATAGTTTGATGGGTCCATTGGCAAAATAAAAGGCAAAGGTAAAATAAAAAGACCCGGAAGCCGTATGGCTCCCGGGTCTGAAAAAAATGAATCTGATTCGGGTTTATCGCATAATGACAAAATTTTCATCGATCGTCTTTCCCTGTTCCGGGAGCACTTTCAGGCTGTAATGGCCTGCCGGGAGCCCGGAGAGGCTGAGGTTGAATTTATTGCCGCCTTCTGTAAGCCGTCCTTTTTCGGTAATCACTGTTTGCCCGGCCATGTTCACCACCCTGATGAGTACCGCTCCTTTAATGTGAGCAAATAATTCAAGGGTAAGTACATCGCCGGCAGGATTGGGATAAACCGACACATCCGCGATAGCGGGTTCGGCGAGGCCGACACATTCATCGATATAGACCTCAAATTCGGTGGCCATGCCCTCACAGCCTTCGGCGGATGTTTCAGTAAGGTTCACTGTTCCGGCTCCCATATCTCCCCAGCTAACCACGATCTCATGGGTTCCCTGTCCGCCGCTAATGGTGCCGCCTGAAACATCCCACTGGTAGGATGCCTGATTATGATCAGGGCTGGAATAAACATATCCCGCTGTGTTTTCACAAACCAGCGCATCACCGCTGATGAGCGGCT
Source organism: uncultured Bacteroidales bacterium (assembly GCA_964404735.1). Taxonomy (GTDB): domain Bacteria; phylum Bacteroidota; class Bacteroidia; order Bacteroidales; family B18-G4; genus B18-G4. Next base: position 7 of record CAYOLA010000015.1, on the reverse strand, counting down.
CGGGCAG
>CAYOLA010000014.1:0-12260 GCA_964404735.1 uncultured Bacteroidales bacterium | reverse complement strand
CGGCGTATAGACGGGTGCCAGCAGGCCTGGGTCGTTGAAGGTTCCCAACCCGCCGAACCACTCTATGGCACTGTAATGGTTTGCCACGGGTGGATCGGGCAGCGTGGACAGGTCGATGGGGACATCCTCACAGATAGCGGTATCCTGACCCGCATAGGCTTCGGGGAGGGGAAGGACGATGAGCTCATGCCAGGCTTCTGATGTGCAGAACGAGAGGGTGACGGTATAGGTGCCGGGCAGGTTGTAGGTATGGCTCACATCACGGCCGCTGCCGCTGTTGCCGTCGCCGAAGTCCCAGTTGAATGCTGCAAAGTTATGGCCGCTCAAGGTGCTGAAATCAACCAGGTAGCCCTCGCAGGAGGGGGAAGGGCTCATGCTGAAGTCGATGAGGGGCGCCACCACCACCCGCTGATGCTCCATGGTGTCGCGGCAGCCATTGGCATTTCCGGCAACCAGCTGCACGGTGTAAATGCCGGGGATGGCATAGGAATGTGTGGTGAACATGCCGCTTCCCGTATTGCCGTCGCCGAAATCCCACCACCAGTCGGTGATGTCGGGTGTGCCCGATGCCAGGAACGACACCACCTCGTTCACGCAGGAGGTGTCGTTGGGGTAGATGGTGAAGTCGCAGGAAGGCAGGCCGAAGACGGTCACCTGCCGGCTCACGGTATCGCGGCAGGAGTTTTCGTTATAAACATGGAGGGTTACGTCGTAGACGCCTTCCGCGCCGTATGCATGGTTCACGTCCTGTGTGGCGGCGGTGGTGCCGTCGCCCAGGTCCCAGTGCCAGGCCAGGATATTGGTGGATGATGTTCCGGTGAACGACAATTCTTCCAGCATGCATATGGAGTCGTTTGGCAGGATGCCTATTGTCGCCACCGGCAGTTCAAACACTTCGAGGGTAATGATGGCGGTATCGCGGCAGGCGCTGTCGTTTACCACCACCAGCATGGCATCGTACAGGCCCGGGGTCTGGTAGGCATGCGTCACCTGCTGGCCGTTTCCGTTGTTGCCATCGCCGAAATCCCACAGCCAGTCGATGATGTTGGTAGTGCTGTAGGCGTCGAAGGTAACGACTTCGTCAACACAGAGGGAGTCGGCGGGGGCGACGGTGAAGCCGGCCTCAGGGCCGTCGGTAATGCTCAATTGCATACTGGCGGTATCGTGGCTGCATGGTGCTTTTCCGTATGCCACCAGGCTCAGGGTGATGGTGCCGAGTTCGCCGGGTGCGGGCGTATAAACAGGATGCAGCATGCCTGCATCACTGAAGCTGCCGCTGCCGCCGAACCACTTCAGTGAATCGTAGCTGCTGGCGGCAGGCGCAACAGCGGAGCCGCCCAGGTCAAAGGGGTAATGCTCGCAGATGCTTTCGTCGGATCCGGCATCCGCCATCGCGGGCTGCCAGACGATGTGTTGCCTGATCACCGTTTGGGAGCAAACGTCAAGCCGTACGTCAAAGGTGTCGTAAGTATCATATACATGATATACGTTTTTGCCTGTGGCGGTGTTTCCGTCGCCGAAATCCCACAGCCATTCCGTAAAGGTGGCGTCGCCGATGCCATGGAACCAAACGGTGTCATAAAGGCAGCTTGCCGGTGTGGGGCTGATGCTGAAGTCGATGAGCAGGTCGATCACCACCCGGCTGCTGCTGATGGTGTCGCTGCATCCCGCCTCATTGGTTGCCACGAGGGTAATGGTGTAGACGCCGCCGGCAGGGTAGCTGTGGGTGACCTCCTGTCCGGTGGCGGTGTTGCCGTCGCCGAAGTCCCAGCTCCAGCCGGTGATGTTGGTGCCTGAGGTGTCGATGCCGCTAAAGATGATCACCTCCTGTGTACAGGCCGTGTCGGGCGGGCTGCTGAAGAAGCCCGGGGCCGGGACGGTGTCGATGGTCAGCAGCATCCACGAGGTGTCGTGCTCGCAGGTGCCTGTGCCGTAGGCGATGAGGCCCAGGGGGACGGGGCCGTATTCGCCGGAAGCGGGATAATATAATGGCAGCAGGGTGCCCGGGTCGCTGAAGCTCCCCGAACCTCCGATCCAGCGCAGGCTGTCGATATAGGAGACCGTGGGTGGACTTGCGGATGTGGCAAAGTCGAATGGCACATTGTGGCAGCTATGCCCGTCGGAGCCGGCATATGCCTGCGCCGTGGGGAAGATGATGACCTGCACGGTATCGCGGCTGATGCATCCGCCCGGGCGCGTGGTGATCAACTGGTAAACAAGGGTGTCGGGCAGGGCAGGGTTGCCGTTGTAATACAGCACCGGGTTGGGGATGTTGGCGGCGCTCAGGTAGTTGGAGGGTATCCAGATATACGCCTGCCCGTTCACAGGACCGGAGCCCATCTGAAGGTCCTGCCAGGCGCATGCAAGGGTGTCGGGGCCGGCATTATACAGATGGATGTCTGTTATGCCCGTCACGGTCTGGCTGCAGATGCAACTGTCTTCTTCGAGGCGGATCGCTGCCAGCAGGTCACAGACCATGGCGGCAGGGATGCGGAAACTGACCGAAGCCTGGAGGCTGTCGCCCGGCGCCAGGCCGCCGGAAAATATCCTGTGGGTGTGCAGGAAGCCGGCGGGATCCTCATCCGGAAGCCCGTTACCATTGGCATCATAAATGAAAACCACGTTCAGGCTGTCGCTGTTCCAAGGCATGCTGCCCGTATTCACCACCGAATAATCAATATGCACCACCTCGGCCGTATCACCGTCGGGAAAGCTGTATGCACGGTAATCCCCGAAAGCAACATGATCTTTTTCAACCGGCAGGGATGTCTGTATGCTGGAAGTGATCGACTGTATGAGGCAGATGCCTCCGGGCTCCGTCGAACAGGGCACGGAGGCCACAAGCATGGCGCTTGTTTCCAGAATGATGTTTGCGCATTCGAGGCTCCCGGGGTCCACATCCACAAGCTCATAAGTAAAAACGATGGAATCGTTCACCGCCAGGTCGGGCAAAATATCGAACTGCAGGTATCGAATGCCACCGATAACCAGGTTGTTCGACAGGCCTGTGGGGCCATTGTGTATGCCAGTGAGGGAGCCGGCAACATAATCGTAGGCGTCATCGATGGAGGCTGTCAGCTTTTCGATGCTGCTCACGGAATTGGGTCCGAGGTTGATGATCTTTACCTTGATGTTTGCCGTTTCAGAGCAGGTAGGCAGGTATGGGGCGGTTTCGGTGCTGAGCACATAAAGGTTGACATTGGTCGGCAGGCCGTCGATGAGGATGGGGGAGGAATAGGAATCACGGGTACGCACATCCCCGCAGGCATTGGAGGCGGAAGCAATGAGCTTCATGGCAGTCCCCGAAATGAGGTTGCAGTCGGTCAGTATCTTATACCGCAGCTTATAGGCGTTTTTGGGCAGGCTGTCGACCCCTTTCAGCAGCAAGATACCGTTCGGGTCCGTAGAGATGGAATAAACCCATTTGTTGCTTCCTGCCGGGAGGTTTAAGGGGTCGGAGAGCGTGGTCCAGACGGATGAATTGTAGGGGTACGAAAATTCCGATTCTCCGGGGAGAATGCTCACTCCCGGAGGGACTTCCACCGTCAGGAGGAGGTCATAGCCATAGGAAAGCTGGGTGTTGGTGACCGTGGCCTCGTACTCAAGGGTGTCGCAGAGGAGCAGGGGGTTTACCGGTGAGGTGATGGCCAGGTTCAGGTTCACATCCTTGGGGTCAAGAAAGAGGTAAGTGTTGTTCTCTGTGCAGCCATATGCCACGGGCGGGTAACCAAGTTCGGGGTTCACGGGGTAGCCGGCACAATTGTGGGCATGCCGCAACAGCAGGCTGTCGTAGCTGCAGGATGTATACACGGCGCGGATGCGGAAGCTCATGCAGGTGTCGGCAATGAAGGTGCCGAGCTGACTCCAGTATTTCCCCGGGCTGTATTGTGAAAAGGGAACGGGCGAGGGGCTGCCCGAAGTGATATCGAGGACTTCAACCACTTCAATGCCCTGCGATGCGCTTTCAAATGCCAGCCAGTTGTACTCGGCGTCGAGGTCGGTGATGTTGCAGAGGCGTACCTCCCAGTAGATCGTGTCGATGGTGCCTTCGGTGGTGGTGATCAGGGGGGTCAGGTCAACTTCTGAAGAACGGTATGGCCTTGTGCGGCTGTTGTTCGCCGATTGGCTCACGCCCTGTCCGTCCCAGTAAAACTGGTATCGTCCCGATGTGAACATGTTATACTGTATGCTGCTGCCGGCCTGGCAGGAGGGGATCACATCAAAATCGATACGGTCCTGATTGCTGCCGCAGTCATAATAAGCGGAATATTTCCAGGAGGGATCCCGTGCAAAGATCAGTTGCGTTACGCTGATACCCGTGTTGATGATGGGGTCGGGGATGACCTCGGCTGCCAGCCCGCCCGATGCCGTGCGGTACCTGTGCCTGGCGCTACCGGGCTGGTACTGGAATCCCGGGGGGAGCTCAATCACCATGGAGTCGAGCACCACGTATGGCCGCACCTCGTTCGGGAAAGGGATCACCCCGCCACAGTCATCCAGCCACCTGTAGATTTGCCCATAATAATCGAGGTTCATGCAGCCTTCCAGGGTGGTGGGATCGATGTAGGTGCTTCCCGTATAGATATAATTGCTTCCCAGCACGTTAAACACGGTGCCGCGGTCGTTGCAGTATTCTTCCGTATTGTTGTCGACCCAGTAGAAGCGCGCCCGCAGTACAGGCACGATTTCCCAGTTGGTGCGCGCCACATTCCTCACCTGCCCGCTCACGACGTAGCGGATGGAGTCGCCGGCCGAGAGGTTCAGGCCTTCCAGGCAGTTCCCGGGTTGCAGCAGTGCGCTGATATCCAGCTTCAGGCTGCTTGTGGAGCCGTTGGTGATGACAGGTACGGGGTTTATGCAGGTATGCCAGAGTGCGGTTTCCGCATCGCGGAAGAAAAGGGTGTCGGTCAGGTAATCAAAAAAGAGGTTGTTGCTCCATCCGCCCGGCAGGTTGTTGTGGTAAAGGATGAAATACAGGCTGTCGATGCTTCCCTTTAGCACCCCGGATGCTTCAACCCTGATGGAGTCGCGGGCCATGGCATAGTCGAGCTGTATGCCCGGGTCATTGGCATCGACGCGCTGGCTCAGGGTGTTGTCGGTCCATCCCAGGGTTGTCCTTTTGATCTCAAAAGATGCGATATAAGGGTCGGTGCAGGGGCCCGGGGGGCATTGCAGGCCGAAGACCGGCGTTTCGGAGCACCAGTAGGTGAAAAACCTGGCGGGAAAGTTCGTCTTGTCGCACCAGAATTTAAGGCTTGTCGATATGATGCCGGTGGGGTTGTGGGGAGCCGAACAATCCACCTCGACAGGCACCCTGAACCAGCCGCCGCTCAGGATGCGGTTTTTATTCAGGAAGTAGGTCACGGTGTCGCCATTTATCTGGGGCGTGCCCATGCCGACACCCTTGAAGGTGGCCGTGCCGGGGGCGATGACCAGGCCGGGGGGGAGGATGAGCTGGTAGATCACCGAGTCGTTCGGACAACCGTCGTTGTCGACGCGGGTGGCGGTCACCACCTGTTGCTCCATCCACACGGGATCGCCGTTATAAATGTCGGGGGGGATGATATGCTGCTGTGTATTCGTGTTATAGGTCATGAACTGAAGCACGCTGGTCTGGGGAGGGAATGAGGCGCCCGGCGAGAGGCCGCACTGGTCGGTAAAGTCGTAGCCGTAACGGAACGACTGCCAGCTGTTGTTGGTCCATCCGCGGCCGCAGCTGTTGCCGGTCGCGATGGTGGATTCCGCCTGCGTCCAGTCGTAATATGTGTGCGCCCTGACGGTTACCGTGTGCCCGACGGGAAGGTCGTCGTAGAAGCCGTCGCCATCGGAATCTTCAAGCCCCACACCCGGACCGTCGGGGTCTTCTGTAAACTGCCAGTTTACATAATAGGCAAATTGCCCGTTGATGGCCCCTGCGGCATAGTTGTAGCTTGCTGCCTGGTACATCCCGTTCACCGAGAAGGAATCCACCTTGTTGATCCAGTTTGCGTTGGGGTAATAGACGCTGGAAGCTGATGAGAATCCTCCGAGGGTGACCAGGTCGTAGGCCGTTCCGGCACCCGAACCGTTGTTTGTCACGGTGAATTCAACATATCCCGAATTGTCGATAAAACCCCACGACTTGCGGCTTGCCGTGTAGGAGAGGTCGGGAAGGGGTACGCCGGATGCCGGCGACACCGAGGGGAAGGCACTGTAGTAGTCGCAGATGTCACCCATACAGCCCCAGGCTGCCTTGAGGGTGCTTTGGCCGTTGGCACAGCCCAGCAGTTTCACCTCTTCGGAGACCACGATGGTTTCGCCGTAATTGAACAGGCCGTTGCCGCCCGGAAGGTCCGCTCCCGTAATGATGATGGTATCGGTCAGCAAGGGGCCCGGACCGGTGTCCTTGATGAGGGTGCCGATGCTTACCGACAGTATTTCAATGTCAGGGCCGTGCTCATCCAGCAGGAACAGCGTGTCGAGGGAGGCGTTCAGCCCCTGCTGTTCGATGGTGATATTGCGAAAGAAACTTTGGTTCACGGGGATGACCGCCGCGCTGTTCGTAATGTTCGTGATGATGAGCGAAGGGAAGTAATAGTTCTGCAGCGGGGGGTCGGTGCCGCTGCTGCTGTTGCTGCCGTATGTAAGGATATAGTTGAAATTCTCGTTATTGGCATACCCGCATATGAGCCTTGCGTTATATTCGACCGTATGGGCGGTATTGTTCAGGATGTCGGGAACGTTGAATTCCGGCTGGTTGAGGTTGCTGATGTCAAGCTCCGTGGCACCGTTCACCGATCCCGGCATATAGAGGCAGCCGGCTGGCAGGTCGAGCAGCAGCGTGGCTCCCGACAGCGTGTTGCCGGTTGTGTTGGCCACCAGCAGCGAAAAGGTGCTGTCGGGGCCGCAGATGATCATGGAGGTAGGTTTGCCGGTGGCCGACACCATCACCTGGGCCTGCGATGTTGTTGCAGAAAAGACCAGCAGCCATAACAGCATGATCCCGGGAAAAGGCCTGCCGGGCCTAATGAGCCTGTTTAGTGTTTGACTTAAAGTCACTTAGAATGTTTCTTAGGGGCCTGTAACCATCAATCACCCCGAAAGATAGGAATAATTGGGAGAACAAAACCAATATTATTGGTTTTGGAGGTATAATATTTTTATGGGCGGAGGGTGTTGTCAGCAGCCTGCTTTCCGCTTTCACGCTATTTGTGATATCTGCCCCGGAGGCTTGCGGAAAGTGATCTTTATCTGTGTTTTTATCCGGGTTGAGATACATAAAATGCGATTTGGCAAGTTGCTTGCAGTTGTATGATCAGCCATCAGACCGTGATAACATTTTAAATTTGACTTTCCTTAAAAATATTCATAACATACTAAAGAGAAACGGAGATGATCCGGACAGACCGGACAGTCTTCAATTCAAATAGGATTGTATTTTTTGAAATGAGGGGGCTGGGGGAGACGTGCGCCAGCAGGGGATTATATTTTAAGGCACTTGTAAACTTCTTCCAATCCTTCCTGGGTTTCAGAAAGGATTATCAGTTTATCTCCGGCTTTTATCTCGGAAGAGCCGCTGGGAGTAAGATACTTCTCCCCACGTTTTATCATGGCAATGATGGCCATGGGTGGGAAATGCAGGTCGACAACTTTTTTATCCACCGCAAAGCCATTCTCTGGTATGATGACCTCAACCATTGAAGTTTTTGCCCTGTCAGATAAAAATATCTCAGTGGGGTCACGGCGTTTAACACGCCCGGGAAGTGCCACACGCATCCATTTAGCCATAATAGGCAGGGTGGTGCCTTGAATGATTACGGAGGTCAGAGAAATAAAAAAAACAATGTTGAAAATCATATCGGCCTTTTCAATACCGGCCAGCAGTGGATATGTAGCAAAAACAATAGGTACCGCTCCCCGTAGTCCAACCCAGGAGATGTATAAGCGTTTCCTGAACTTCATCCGGAAAAACGCCAGGCTGAGCATAACACTTACCGGCCGGGCTATAAAAATCAGAAAACCCGAAATGAGCATTCCAATGCCCAGCACTGGTATAATGTGCGACGGAAAAACAAGTAAACCCAGGGTTAAAAACAAAACGATCTGAAACAACCATGCGAGACCATCGAATGACTTCATGATCGTCTTTTTGTGAATCAGGTCATGATTGCCGAGGTAGACGGCACAAATATAAACAGCAAGAAAGCCATTGCCTTGCAAAAAGTCAGTGGCCGAAAACGTCATAAACATCAGACCAATAACCAGTGTCGGGTATAAGCCTTCAAAATCCAGACTGAATTTATTAATAATCAACTTGCTCAGCATTCCGAATAAATACCCGGCCAGCCCCCCGATAACCATTTGTTTCAGAAACAGAGGAACAATAGAGATCAGGCCCATACCCGGATTTACCACAAGGCCAAGAAATGCAATTGTAAGCACGTACGCCATGGGGTCATTGCTGCCGCTTTCAAACTCAAGTGTTGACCTCAGGTTGCCTTTTAATGCCAGGTTTTTTGATCTCAGGATAGAGAAAACGGCAGCCGCATCGGTAGAAGAAACAATAGCGCCCAGGAGTAAGCCTTCATACAATGTAAAATCCGTAATCAGCCAGACAAAAATACCCAATGAGACCGTTGTTAGCAACACCCCGAGGGTTGACAATGAAAACCCCTTCCAAAAACAGGGTTTGATGGTTGACCAATGCGTATCCAGGCCACCGGAAAAAAGAATAAAACACAAGGATACAACCCCAATAAAGCGTGCAATGGCAGGATTGTCGAACTGAATTCCTCCAATACCTTCTGAACCTGCCAACATGCCAACGGCCAAAAACAGAACCAGGGTGGGCACACCGAACTTGTATGAGGTCTTCCCGGCTAATATGCTAATAAGCAAAAGAAACGAACCTATCAGCAATACGTTTTCAATGGATATATACATATTATTTTTTGAATCTTACGCAAAGATAGCTATTTGCTTTCTTGCTGCACTATAACTGTTTTCCTACGGATTATCTCCATCAATTTTCACCAATTAGTTGCGGGAAGCATGATTGTTTCTTTCAGAAAACGGGAGCGATTGCAGCAGGGCTAACGTAAACATGGTTACCCCCGCTGGCGAGGGTATCACGAAATCTGGCCCGGAGGCTTGCGGAAAGTGAACATAATATGTATTCTTATCCGGGTTGAGAAACATAAAATGTGATTTGGCAAGTTGCTGGCAGTTGTATGATCAGCCATCAGACCGTGATAACACTTTAAATTTGGCTTTCCTGTAAAATAATCATATATTTGTTGGCGATAAACAACGTTAAACACAAAAATTCATTTAATGATGGATAAAGCCAACAAAAATTGGGTTGCGATGAGTGATGTTGCTATTATAAAATCAATCGGAGCGTTTATAAAACATCAACGGATAGAAGAAAACAGAACTCAACAAGATGTTGCCGATGATGCAGGAATTAATCGAACAACATTAAGTTTCCTGGAGAACGGCGATAATGTGAATATATCCACACTGATCCAGGTATTGCGTGCCCTGGATTTGTTAGATATACTGGATGTATTTACGATAAAGGACCAGATGAGCCCCATCGAACTTGCAAAATTGGAAGAGCAGAGGAGAAAAAGAGCAAGTAACAAAAGAAAAAGCATAAAACCTGAAAGTAATTGGTAATGGTAACAACAGCATTTGTAAATATTTGGGGATTTAGAGTTGGTGCAATAGCCTGGGATAAAAATACAGGTTTGGGTAGTTTTGAATATGACCCTGCATTTAAATCCAAATCAATTGATCTGGCTCCCTTAAAAATGCCAATTGATTCTGATAGAAGAATTTTTTCATTTTCAGCGCTGCGAAATATATCCACATTTAATGGTTTACCGGGATTGTTGGCAGATTCATTGCCGGATAATTATGGGAACAGACTAATTGATGCCTGGTTGGCCGGGCAGGGAAGAGCACCAAATTCCATGAATCCGGTCGAAAAATTATGTTTCATCGGATCTCGCGGGATGGGCGCATTAGAGTTCGAACCTGCTAAATTTAAAAAGGCCAGGAATACATTTGGTGTGGAGGTTGATGAATTGGTTGATCTGGCAAAAAGGATCTTACATAAGCGCGAAGGTTTTAATGTAAACCTGAATGTTGATGAAAAAAAGGCCATGCAGGATATGCTCAAGATCGGTACTTCAGCAGGAGGAATGAGAGCAAAGGCCATTATAGCCTATAATGAAAAAACAGGGGAGCTTAGATCGGGACAAACGCGTGTGCCCGCCGGTTTTGAGCACTGGTTGATAAAACTTGATGGCGTAAATGATTCAAAACCCGGAAATTCAAAAGGTTATGGCAGAATTGAAATGGCATATCACAATATGGCAGTTGATTGTGGTATTGAAATGATGGAATGCAGGCTTCTGGAGGAAGGAGATAGAGCACATTTTATGACCAGGAGATTCGACAGGGAAGGATCTGAGACAAAACATCATATTCAGACTTTATGTGCGATGCAACATTTTGATTATAATGATGTTCTTGCATACAGCTATGAGCAATTATTCCAGACAATGAGGCTGTTGCGCTTGCCTCACCCCCGGGCAGTGCAAATGTTCAGAAGAATGGTATTTAATGTTTTGGCGTTTAACTGTGATGATCATGCCAAGAACTTCGCATTCAGACTGAAGGAAGGCGGTAAGTGGGAGTTGGCCCCGGCATATGATGTTTCCTGGTCGTTTGACCCATCCAGCCAATGGGTGGGGCGGCATGCATTCAGTGTTAATGGAAAAAGGAAGAATATTTCAGTGGATGATATGCTTGGCATTGCAAAATCTATCCGGGTAAAAAATGGCAGGGAAATCATAAACCAAATACGTGACGTTGTTGGTAAATGGCCTGTATATGCCCGGCAAACAGGTGTATCGTTAAAAAAGATCCATGAAATAGATTCGGTATTGAAATCATACTGAAAAGAAATAGCGATGATCCGGACAGACCGGACGGTTTTCAATTCAAACTCACTTATTTTGGAAGAATACTGTTTGGGGGTACAAGACCATTGCTTTATATAGGAAAAAGTTTATAGATTTGCAAGGGAAAAGGATGGGAACAGAGAGTTTTGAGGATATTATTGCCTGGCCGAAACCTAAGTTGTTTATTATTAAGCATATTGCTTGTTTAGATGTTTTCAGGCCTGATAAAAATTTGATGACCTATTGCCTTTTACCTTTAGCATTTTATCCTTATTAACTTAAACTTCAGAACGCGTGAAAGCTATTATTCTCTCCTTTTTAATAGTTGTCTTTACCGCAGCCCTTCCAGCCCAGGTAGCCGTTAACAGCGATGGCAGCAGCCCCGACGGCTCAGCCATGCTCGAAGTGAAATCTACCGATAAAGGATTTTTACCCCCGCGCATGACCACTGCCCAGCGCGATGCCATTGGCAGCCCTGCCGAAGGGCTGATGATATATAATACCGATGAAAACTCCTTGCAGTGGTTTATTGGATATACTTGGTATAGTGCAATTTCAGGTGTGGAGACCTGGCCTTCGGGCTATGTGCATTGTAGCCCCGGTAATCCTACAGTAATTGCGGAAGTGAGCAACCCCGTAACCAGCGAAACCTGGATGGACCGCAACCTGGGCGCCAGCCAGGTGGCTGCTTCGAGTGCAGATCCGGATGCCTATGGCGACCTCTACCAGTGGGGTCGCTTTGCCGAAGGGCACCAGTGCCGCTCCAGCATTACCACAGGCACAAACGCCACCACAGCAGTTCCCAACGCCGGCAACTCCTGGGATGGCTTGTTTATAATCGAAGGCAGCACCCCTTATGACTGGCTTACTCCCCAGGATGACAACCTGTGGCAGGGTGTTAGCGGCACCAACAACCCCTGCCCGGCAGGTTACCGTTTACCTACTGAAACAGAATTTGAATATGAACGACAGAGCTGGATCACCAATAACGCAGCAGGCGCTTATTCCTCACCGCTTAAACTACCGGTGGCAGGAGGGCGTCTCGGCAGTGATGGCTTACTTGTCCTGGTTGGGAGCAGCGGCCGCTATTGGAGTAGTACGATAAGTGGCTTTCGCTCGCGCCGCATGGGCTTCGGCAGCAGCGATGCCGCCATGTACACCGTTGATCGCGCGAACGGTATGTCGGTCCGTTGCATTAAGGATTTACCATAATAAAACCGTCGATGGCGGGAATGCCCGTATCCGGGCGGGACGGGTAGAACCGTGCGGCCAAAATTGGCAGAGATTACAATTTCGTCCGCCTTCGGC
>CAYOLA010000013.1:0-9778 GCA_964404735.1 uncultured Bacteroidales bacterium | reverse complement strand
TGCTGGGTGCCGCCATCCTGTCGCTGCTGTCGCTTATCATCAATCTGTACTGGAAGATCAGTGCCCATATGGTGTCGATGGGTGCGGTGGTCGGGTTTTTTATTGCCCTGCATCTATTGCTGCACATTGATTTTTTCTGGCTGATTTCAACCGGCATCCTGCTGGCCGGCCTGGTAGCCTATGCGCGCCTGCGTGCGGGTACGCACACACAGGCGCAGGTGTATGCCGGGTTTTTTACCGGCTTTCTGCTCATGTTGCTGCTGGTGCTTTATTAGCATTGATCAACGGGGGGAGCATGCCTGATCACGATAGCATCATCATCAGGAGAAACATCCGCTTTGATGATGGGAAAGAGTATGACTTAACCCGCTATGGCCCGATCCGGTGTTTGCGGTTGTGCTGCCTGAGCGGGAAAGGATTAATAGGGAATAACAGTTAAACCAATGGAAACAGGGTAGATCTGCGGACCTTTATCGGCCTGGAATACCTTTGATAACTGATAATAGGCCGTGAGGTTGATCCATTTGTATCCGATGCGCAGGGTAGGTCCGTAACGCCAGTCTTCAAGCTGTTTGATGTCGCGCTCCTTTATAACAGTATTGTTGCCGGCAATGGCATTGCCATTATTGTCGAAGGTGTATAGGTTGCCCTTGTATTTTGTGTGCGAGTTGATCAGGTAACCTGCCTTAAAACCGAAGGCCAGCCGGAAGTGTTTATCGGTTTTGATCCTGAATTCGACAGGAATATCAACATAGGCGAGGGTGATCTTGCTTTTTTTATAGTCAATGTTATCCGGGATGGCGACAAGGACGATGGAGTCGGCTTTTGCATCTTCGATCACGGCATTGCTGTAAAAGTTATGCACCCCAATCCCGATCCCGGCAGCGAGGTAAGCCACGCTTTCGCCCAGCCTGTGGTTATACATCCCGAATACCTGGCTGCCCTGGTTGATGGTGCGGGCGCTCACAGCCTGTGGGAGGCCCTGCCAGATATCGGTAGAAACACCGACGCCGATATTAAATTTTTTGATCGTACTTTCGTTGACCTGTCCCGAAACGGCTCCCGTCAGGATGGTCACGATGATTAATATGAGTATCCTTTTCATGGTGATGCGCTGTTTGATAGCACAAATATACAAAGAATTCGGGCGCCGGCCGGCCTGTATTTGTCTTTTTTGCCTTTATCCGTGCCGGCCATTGTTTAACGCTGCCTTACGGCAAACATTGCCGCAGCATAAAAAAAGGGGCCCGAAAGCCCCTTTTTAGATAATCCTACCCCTTACAATTATTCAATAATGAGCTTACGTACTTCAACTGCATTTCCGGAGATGACCTGTACAAGGTACATGCCGTTGATGTAATTGGAAGTATTGATCATTACCTGTTCATTATTATGCTGGCCTGAATATACCAACTGTCCCATGTTGTTGAATATCCTGACTTCATCAATGATTTCATCTGATTTGATGGTGATGCGATCCCTGGCGGGATTGGGATAGATAACGGCTGATACCGCACTCATATCGACCGGGATATCGCCAATACCGACGGGTTCCAGAACTTCGAAGCATACATCGTCAAAATAGGCCAGGGGTGAGTTTCCTGCCGAAGCCCATGCATAGATATTTGCGCCGCCCAGGGTGTTGGCACCGGCTGTGCCGAATGTGCCCAGGGTCCACTGCCATTCGATGATCATTACACCGTCGACCCAGTATTCTGCCCAGTCTTCATCAATGTCGACGATCAGTTCGTTCAGGATCCATGTATCGTGGTCAAATGGGAAGGTAGCTGCAGCGGCGGCGCCGGCATCGACAGTAGCCGTTCCATCTACATCAAACTGTACCTGGAATCCCCATTCAACGCCCGGCACCACGTCTTTCTGCAGGTTGAAATAACCGCAGTAGCCGTCGGCCACGTTCATGTTGAGCGAGAAGTAGTATTTGCCTCCTTCCAGGTTTTCGTCGGCGAATAACCTGATAAGGTCGGTTGAGCCGGTTACCTCAAAGGAGTTGTCGGGGCTCAGTGAAACCACATCGGTGATGAGTGCATCCTCGGCCGAGCCGGGGTTGTTGCTCCAGGTGGTCCAGTCGTCGAGTTCAACGGCTACATAGTCGCCAACACTCAGGTCATCGAAATCTTCGCAGAAGTCTTCAAAGATCTCTTCGAAACAAACATCGTCGAAGTAGCAAAGGGGATCATTGCCACCCGATGACCATGCATAGTAGTTTGCGCTGCCCAGGGTGAGGGCTCCGGGGGTACCGAAGGTGCCGGTCGACCAGGGCCATGAAACAACAAGCACGCCGTCGAACCAGTATTCGGCATAGTCGCCGTCGAGGTCAACGATCAGTTCATTCATGTGCCATTCGTCGAAGGTAAAAGCGAAGGTGGCTGCTGCTGCGGCACCGGCATCGACATTGGCCATGCCGTCGGCATCGAACTGTACCTGAAATCCCCATTCAACGCCGGGGACAATGTCTTTCTGCAGGTTGAAATAGCCGCAATAGCCGTCGGGAACGTACATCATGTTGCTGTAGTAATACATTCCGCTGGTAAGATTTTCGTCGTTGAGCCACTGTACCAGGTCAACGGAACCGTCAACAACAAATGAGTTGTCGGGGCTATAGGATACCACGTCGGTGATGAGTCCATCCTCGGCCGAGCCGGGGTTGTTGCTCCAGGTGGTCCAGTCGTCGAGTTCAACGGCTACGTAGTCGCCAACAGCAAGATCGTCGAAGTTCTGGCAGGGACCGGCAACCGTACCCGGGTCAATGACCAGGTCGTCGATCATAAAAACAAAGGCATCATAACTGACACACTGTATGGCCACATAAATGTCCTGTCCGGCATAGTCTGAAAGGTCATAGCTATATTCTGTCCAAACGATGGGAGCTTCGATATAGGTTGGCCCCGATATAACGGTAAATTCACCCGGGTCGGGCGTAGTGGTTGAAACGGCTACGTTGAACCTTTCCAGGCCATATTCATCAGTATATGATTTTGCCCAGAAAGTAAAGGAGGCTCCGTCGCCAACACTTACGTGATCGGAAATGAACCAGTCGTCATTACCTTGTCCGCCACTGGGAACGGAAGAAAGACAAGCCCCGAATTTTTCGCCTGAGTAGGGCTGGATTTCAGGATCGTCAGTCATGGGAGGATCCGTTGTTGCAGGATTGAAAACGATGAATGCCTGCGGGTCATAGGCATTTGGCCATGTTACACCCGTCATGCCGTAAGTGGGAAGCAGGTCAACGTCAACGACTGTCCAGGGAGTGAAGTCGAAGGTAAAATCCACTTCGTCTTCAAAGTCGATGGAATATGAGTCAGCCATTAAAATGTCTCCGGCAGATTTAGCGGGCTGCACATATGGCGTGCTTACCCTGACACCGTCTGTGGCTTTGGTGTGCATGGCTTGCCCAAGCACACTCTGGTTAATAAAAAATACCGATACAGCGAGTACCAGCAAGAGTCGTGTAAAATTTCTCATGTTGTAAAATTTTGGGTTAATAATAGGTTGTTCGTTCGCTCAAATATACGGAATTGTCGGCTAAATGCAAAATTCTTTCGGGAGAAATTGATATAAAAATTTCTCCGACAATAAAATCAGCCCTTGTTTTACCTGCCTAAAAAGCAGTAAATTACACTTTTACAGTAAAAACCGGCTTTGCTGAAAAAATTTCTGCCCTGGATGGGTTTTTGGGCAGGGACAGGCCGTTCAGAGGTCAAATTCGTCATAAAGTTGCGGCACCCTGATGTCCCATCCGAAGGTGTCGCGGATCTTCACGCGCAGGGCGTCGGATGCTTTTGGTTCTCCGTGATTGATAAATACACGCTTTGGTTTGTTGGTCAATGCCGAGAGCCAGTCGAGGATCTGGGCCTGGTCGGCATGCGACGACATGCTGCGTATATTTTCGATATGGGCCTTTACGGGATAGTATTCGCCGTGTATCTTTAATTCGTGCGCTCCGTCGTGGAGGCTCCTGCCCCTGGTTCCCTCGGCCTGGTAACCCGGGATGATGATGGTTGAATCGGGGTTTCCCAGGTGCCGTTTCAGGTAGGTGAGCACCCTGCCTCCGTTCATCATTCCGCTGCCGGCGATCACGATCTTGGGCAGGGTGTCGGCTGCCAGTTTTTCCGTTTCACGGAACGATCGCACCATCTTCGTATTACTGAAAACCTTGTCGAAAGTCTCTGCACCCAGTTTGTGCCAGCGGGCATATTTCTTAAACACCTTGCTTACATCAATGCCCATGGGGGAGTCGAGGTAAATGGGTATTTCGGGGATGTCCTTTCGCTGCTCAAGTTCCCAGAAGAGGTACATAAAATCCTGTGCCCGGTCTACCGTAAAGCTGGGAACGATCAGGATGCCATTCCTTTCCGCTACCCGGTAAAGGATTTCACGAAATTGCTCCCGGTTGTTGATATGCGGGTGAATACGGTCGCCATAAGTGGATTCAACAATGAGATAATCGGCGGTTATGGGCCTGTCGGGCTTTTCCAGCATGGGATCGTCGGCCCGGCCGATATCGCCGGAAAAGATGACCTTCTTACCGCAAACCTCAAACTCTGCATAGGTGGCGCCGATGATATGCGCATTGTTCTTCAGCCTGAAACGGACATCTTCCGACAAAACCTTCCACTCGTCTTCGGGATGGGGTTCGAGATACGGAATGGTATTTTTCGCATCCTCAAGATCGTAGAGCGGTTTGGCGGGTTTATGCTTCGAATAGCCTTTGCGGTTGGCATGCTCTGCGTCTTCTTCCTGTATCTTGGCGCTGTCGAGCAGCAGGATTTCCGTGATCTCGCAGGTGGGGGCCGAACCGTAAATGGGGCCTTCAAAACCCTGATTTACCAGGCGGGGAAGATACCCGATATGGTCGAGGTGGGCATGGGTGAGTACCACCGCATCAATTTCAGATCCTTCAAAAGGCATGGGCTGCCAGTTCAGCTCCCTGAGGTGCTTCAGCCCCTGGAAAAGACCGCAGTCGACAAGGATTTTTAACCCACCTGCTTGTAAAAGAGTTTTGGAGCCTGTTACTGTTCCCGCTGCACCCAGAAAGCGGATGCTTGCTTTCGCGCCGTTTACTGTCATCTGGTGTTTACTGAAAGGTTAAAAAGCCAAAGGTAGAAAAAATCGTGCGCTCCGGACAGGAGGTTGCCTATTTCAGCAAATCGTGAAAAACTTTTTTGAATTTTTCCAGTTTCGGGACGATCACAAAATTGCAGTACGGTGCCGACCGGTTGTTGTTAAAATAATCCTGGTGATCATCTTCGGCCACATAAAAAACCCCGGCCGGGCTCAGTTCTGTAACGATGGGGTCTTCCCAGATCTTTGCCGAATCCAACCCGCGGATGATCTCTCCGGCAATCTCTTTTTGCTGTTCGTTATGGTAAAAGATTGCTGAACGGTATTGGGTTCCCACATCAGCACCCTGCCGGTTGAGTGTGGTGGGATCGTGTGTTCTGAAAAAGACCTCAAGCAGCTGCCGGTATGAGATAAGCTGCGGGTCGAAGACGATTTGCACGGCTTCGGCATGTCCGGTGGTTCCATTGCATACTTCACGGTATGAAGGGTTTTTGACCTGCCCGCCCGTATAGCCCGAAACAACCTGGTCAACACCCTGTAATTGGCTGAAGATGGCCTCCGTACACCAGAAACATCCCGAGGCCAGGGTGGCAGTGTCGGAACGTGTTTCATTCCCGTGCTTTGGCGGGCCGTCCATATCCGGCGGACTGATCACCCCGAGTAAAAATAAAGCTGCTATCATGATATTCATTATGTGTTGATTTCCGGTTGATGAAGAATAAACACCGCCGGCAGGCCGATTGTTTGACAGCCTGGTGGTTTTTAATCTGTTCCGGGTCAGAAATCCGGCTGACAGGAACTGCAGAATCTCATCAATGCCCGGCGGTTTTCAATATTTTCAGAGAAAGGGCATCGCTGTTCGCGCATATTTTCGAAATATTTTCCGCTGCTTCCTTCCGTTTCTGCTGAAGTGGCCAGCCATACCGGTGTAGCGGCTCCTTCCCCGGGTGTTTCATGCCCTCCGAAACCCAGGCTGTTGCTCAGTCCTGAATTTACATCGCCCGGATGACAGGCATTCACACTGATGCCTGAAAAGCGGAATTCCTCTGCAAAGGCTGCGCTCAGCATGCGGTCGGCCTGCTTCGATTGCCGGTATGCCGTGTTGTTGTCGTAATGGCGCCTTTTAAATTCCAGGTCGCTGAGGTCCAGGTCGCCGGCCCAGTAACTGGCAACATTCACGACACGCGCCGGAGCCGAAGCCTTCAGAATGGGCGCAAAGGCCCTGATGATGCGGTAATAACCCAGCACATTGGTGGCGAACTGCATTTCAATGCCTTCGGCATTCTCCTGCCGGCTGCGCGGACAGGTGGCGGCATTGTTAATGATGATGTGCAGGGGCCCCTGCCATTGAGCGGCAAAATCCCTGATCTGGCTGAAAAGAGAAAGATCGAGCCTGTAATATGAAATGTCGGTATTGCCGCTCGACGATATAAGAGATGCACAGGCCGCCTGTAAGGATTCTTCGTTCCTCCCGGCCAGGGTAAGCCTGTAGCCGGGAATGGAAGCCATGCTCCGGCAAATGGCATAACCGATCTTGCCGTATGCTCCGGTCACCAGGACGTTTTTTTTGTTCATGGGTGTAATGCTTAATATAATGGAATGAAAGATAAAGATAAGCATTTTATGGCAGGCGGAAGACTGTTTCCGGCATCCTGCCCTCCTTCACCGGAACAGTATGACCAAACGGGCTTTTCTGGTACTGTTGCGGAAAAGCTTGTGGCGGAAGGCTTTGCTTTCTTGATTATTTTTCTAATTTTGCGCCCAAACGAATGGTTGATGGATATCCTTTTTAACCGGAAATTCCTGAAGCACAATATCGATTGTACGGCGGAAGGTCCATACAGGCTGTCCGGCTTCGTGGATCTGCCCGACACGGAGGCCGATGGCGAAGCTTATCTGGAACTGGTACATAAAAAAGAATACATTGAACAGATCAGGCAGGCTTGCCTGGCCGGAGAATTCCTGGCCGAAGTAAGCCTGAATGCCGATAGCTGGGAAGCAGCAAAGACCGCAGTGGGCCTGAGCGTGCTGGCCTCCGAAACCAATGCCTTTGCGGCTGTGAGGCCCCCGGGGCACCATGCCTCGGCCGACCGCGCATCGGGCCTTTGCCTCTTCAATAACATCGCCATAGCTGCACAAAAACTCACGCAAGAGGGAAAAAAGGTTTTTATTTTTGACATAGACGGTCACCATGGCGATGGGACCCAATCCATCTTTTATGAGCGCAGCGATGTGTTCTACTGCTCGGTACATCAGCATTATGCCTTTCCGTTTACCGGTTTCCCCTTAGAAACCGGCAAGGGCGATGGAGAAGGCTTAACAGCCAATTTTAATGTTTACAAAGGCAAAGGAGATGCCGAATTCCTCGGGATCGTTGATAAGGCGATCTCGCTGGCGCGAAAGTTCCATCCCGATGTGATCGCGGTCTCGGCCGGCTTCGACGCGTATGAAAATGATCAGGTACTGAACCTCAACTATTCCGTCAGGGCTTATTATGAATGTGCCTTCAGGCTCAGAAGGGCTTTTTCTGATATTTTTGCCGTGCTGGAAGGCGGTTATCATCCCGACCTGCGGAAGTGCGTCGACAGCTTCGTTGAAGGTATCCACAAAGGCGCCATCCCCCCGAAACAACGCTGGGACGAAAACATGGCCATCGGCTGATCAATGCTCCCATGCACCTTTCAAAACCCCCGTTGTAATTTAGAAGTGTTTTAAATTACACTAATATTCACCTGTACAGGCTTTTAATTAATTAAGTATTTCGATAAGTATTTATATTAGCCGTTCGAAAATCAAATCCTCTAACTTCAATAACATGAAAAAACTGATCCTTACTTTTTCCGCAGCTTTCATTGTACTCGGGCTGTTGTCGCAACAGGTTAACCGTGAACGCGTGGTGGTCGAGATCGCCACGGGAACCTGGTGCCAGTTTTGTCCGGGGGCTGCCATGGGGGCCGACGACCTGGTTGCCAACGGGCATGATGTTGCCATTATCGAATACCACAACGGCGATGCTTATGCCAATGCGGCATCCAATCACAGGAATTCCTATTACAGTGTATCCGGTTATCCAACCACCCATTTCGACGGTGTGTTGGAGCATGTTGGCGGCAGCCAGACGAGCAGCCTATACGGTACCTTTCTTCCCATGTACCAGCAAAGAATTGCCGTACCCTGCGATTATACCGCTTCCATATACGGGCACAACACCGGCGGACAGAGCTACGATGTTACCGTTATTATTGACCTGGTAAGCGGAACGCCGCCCGCAAACCTTACGGCCCACCTGGTGCTTACCGAGTCGGAAATTCCGTATTCATGGTTTGGCATGTCGGAGCTCAATTATGTGTGCCGTGCCATGTATCCCGATCATTTCGGTACCACCGTCAACTTTGCCGGGGGCAACCAGGTTGTTATCAACTATACCTTTACGATCGACGCTTCTTGGAATACCCAGCATATTGAGCTGGTAGCCTTTCTGCAGGATGAATCCGACAAGGAGATACTGCAGGGTACCATGGTCCCGATCAACAACCTTATCCCGCTTGCTGCTTCCGCAGCTTTCAGCTGCAGCAACCAGCAACCCTGTGAAACCACGTCCATTGATTTCTATGACGAATCCCTGGGGGTGATCACCTCCTGGTACTGGACTTTTGAAGGAGGCACGCCGGCCAATTCCTATGCCCAGAACCCTGCCGTAACCTATAGCAGCCCCGGGCTTTATGATGTGCAGCTGATCGTTGACGACGGCACGGTGATCGACACCCTGCTGATGGAAGATTATGTGGAGGTGATCACATCTCCTGCACAGCCGTCAACACCCACCGGGCCGGATGATCTCTGCGGGGGTGAAGGCGGCTACGTGTTCAGCACCCTTCCCGTGCCCCATGCTGTTGATTATACCTGGGCACTTGAGCCGGCATCGGCCGGTACGGTCAGCGGAACGGGCCTCTCGGCAACGGTTGCGGTAAATGCTTCTTTCAGCGGTACACTTGGCATAAAGGTCAGGGGAAACAACCAATGCGGAAACGGGATATGGTCGCAGGCGCTGAACACTACGGTACATCCGGTATCGGCCTTTTTCTGGATATCGACCGGAGGTGGCTATTGCACGGGATCGCAGGGCATAGAGGTGAGCCTGAGCGGATCAGACACCGGATTCGACTATGAATTGCTGCTGAGCGGCAACCCCACGGGAAATATCATGGCAGGGACCGGATCCATGCTGAACTTTGGTTACCAGACCAGCCAGGGCATTTATACCATCATCGCTTACAGCGATTATTGCGAAAACACCATGTACGGGACCTGCAACATTTACCCGGTCGACCTCCCGGGCCAGGCTGCCACACCTGCCGGAGATGAACAGGTATGCAATGGCGGTGAAAACCTCTACACCACAGCAGGGGCATACGATGCAGAAACCTATCTTTGGGTGCTTGAACCCGAAGAGGCCGGCCTGATCGAAGGAACGGACACCGAAGCCACCGTTAGCTGGAGCGAAACTTATACCGGCAGCGCCACCATCACTGTACAGGGGATGAATGATTGCGGCGACGGACTTGTCTCCGATCCGCTGGTAGTTAACGTTAACGCCCTGCCCGAGCCGCTCATCAGCGGTGATGCGCTGGTTTGTGAAAACACAGCGGGATATGTTTATTCCAGCCCTGATCATAATCAGGCATCCTACCAGTGG
>CAYOLA010000012.1:0-6912 GCA_964404735.1 uncultured Bacteroidales bacterium | reverse complement strand
ATTAGTAACATACAAAATTATACATGAATCCCTATTATCAAAGGGAAAACAATAATTTAAATCTGATCTGAATTATGGTACTTCCCGGATAATTGTCAGACATATTTGAAATGAACCCTGATATTTGCTAAATTAGCCATTACTAATCAAAAAATCAGATCATGAATCCGGAAATCGAAAAAACGGGCGGCATAGCGGAGCCCGACGGAATGAACCTAAGCCTTTTTGCCATGCGCAACCTGAAATCTGTTGCTGCATGGGCATCTTTCCTGGCCATCGTGGGTACCTTGGTCGATCTTGGAAAAGACCGCATCGGACTTGATGTTATCAAAAGGATCGTCGAAGCAAAAAACCGCTCAGAAGCTGGAATGTCAGTCCCGGCACATGGCTTGTATCTTGCAGGGATTGAATACGCCGAAGGGCTTGTATAATGTTCCGTTTAGCATGTTCCGTTTGGTTTCTATAATTATGTTGTATTAAGTAGTTGCTGAAAATGAAACCATCTTGGCTGATCGTTTTATTATCGCTATATTTGTAATCGAAAAATTCATTAATTCAATACATTGAGATATGCCGTATTCTGGTCCATTGAACGAGCAAGAGCGTTCCACCTTTAATTTGTATGTTTCTGAAATTGAATTTCCCAAAGGATCTTTGATCCTTCAGCAGGGAGATACTGGTGATGGTGTATATGTTATCGACAAAGGAAGGGTACGCCTTGAGCTTGACACAACTGAAACAAATTCTGATTCTACCCTTGGTTTTTTAGAGGAAGGTATGCTATTGGGCGAGTTCTCTATGCTTGATCAACTTCCACGGTCTTCCAATGCATATGCAGAAACCGATGTAAAAGTCCGGTTCATTTCAACAAGAAACTTTAAAACGCTTTGTGAAGATCATCCAAAGCTTGGTGTAACCATCTTAATGAATTTTTCCCGCGAACTGGCGGGAAAGATAAGGGTGATGAATGAACGAATGTCGGGGTTCATTCATACCGATGAAGTTGACCCTGATGTTGAGGAGATGATCAGTAAAGCAAAACTGGCATACAAAACTTTTATTGACTGGCCTGAGGACAAGGTAGATGCCTTATTAAAAGAGATTGCTGAAGCGATTTCCGGGAGAGCAGAATTGTTTGCGAAAGAAACTGTTGAGGAAACAGGGATGGGCATTGTCGAACACAAGATAATAAAGATACAGTATGCTGCCATGGAAGTTTACAAGCAGATGACGGGTAAGCATACACGGGGTCTGGCAGAGATCGATCCTGTGCTTATGACGCAGGAAATTTCTACTCCAATGGGAGTTATATTTGGGCTTATCCCGGTTACCAATCCGGTATCCACCATCGTGTTTAAGGTGCTTATCTCACTGAAGTCGAGGAATGCCCTTATATTGAGTTGCCACCGTAACGCTATGGGGGTATGTAATGCCGCAGGAGAAATTATTCAGGGAGTTCTCAAAAAGCATGGAGCCCCAATCCATTTGCTCCAATGGATTAAGGTAAGAGGCAGCAGAAAATTAACTGCCATGTATATGTCGCATCAAGATGTTGCACTTACGCTGGCCACAGGAGGCCCCAGTATGGTTAAAGCTGCATATAGTTCAGGAAACCCTGCCATTGGCGTAGGAATGGGAAATGCTCCTACATTGGTTTGCAGTGACGCTGATCCGGATAAGGTAGCTGCCATGGTAATAAGCAGTAAGAGCTTCGATAATGGGATCATTTGTGGATCCGATAACAACCTGGTTGTTGTTGAATCATTGAAACAGAAATTTATGGAGGCATTGCTAAAGCATGGTGCCATAATTCTAACTCCACCTGAAAAAACAAGATTCCTTGCAGCAACTTTTGATGCAGAAACCAAGCATATTCGCAAAAACAAAGTTGGTCAGGATGCCAGCAAGCTGGCCGCTGAAGCCGGCATCGAGCGAGACGGTGATTTCAGGTTGATCGTAGTTCAGGAGGAGAAAACAAATTTAACGAGTCAGCTTTCCAATGAGAAACTGGCACCGGTTCTTTCTCTCTTCTTTGTTGATGATGAGGCGGAAGGCATGAAGATATGCCATAGCATTATCAGCAAGGAAGGCATAGGGCATACAGCTATCATTCATACGCATAATGCAGATCGCATAAAGGCCTACGGTATGGCTATGCCCGCATCGAGGATACTGGTAAATACTCCCGGCACGATGGGCTGTATTGGAATTGGAAACGGCTTGCTTCCATCTCTTACCCTGGGCTGCGGAACCTTTGCCGGATGCTCCACCACCGATAATGTGAACCATTATAATTTGTTGAATATTAAGAGGATTGCCTATCCGGTGGAAAGTGACCAGAGTGAGCTAAAGTGAGCTGAAGTTTGGGGTTACGTATCCAACATCCATTATCCAGTTCGTATACATCTCAACAAAATCATAATAATGGGAAGCTAAAAGCGGATGCAGGCCGGGCGGCCAAACAGGGCGCAAAGACAATACATTAAAAAAGATGGCAAACCCGAACATAGTATTGGAGGTAAGCCTTGCTGTTGTAGATGCTGTGGAAAAGCCTCTTTAACACCACGGCCATGTCGCACCAAAATATATTGCCAATTTGTTAAGGGATTTGAATTGCCTGACAGAACTTTACAGGTAAAAATGGAACCGGGTTTGCAAAATAATCTTTAAGTCTGCATTGGATTTGTAAAACAAACTGAGTTAAGTGGACGGTTACATCCATAAGCCCGGCAAGGGCAACCCTGGAAAACCGGCTGGACTTCCTGCTCAATTACAAGCCGGACAAAAATCATAAAGAACGCATTACTTTACAGAAAAGGCCTATCAAATACAAGGACTATCTATTTACATTTCCTTACCATCTAAAAGCGCCGCCCGCTAACAATGCTTCGGAGAGAGCTATAAGAAATATTAAGGTAAAACAAAAAATATCAGGCCACTTCAAATTGCCAAGCGGGGCATTTATATTCACGGTATTGAGGTCAATTACCGACAAGGTAATCAAGAATAATCAGAATGTGTTAAACTCTTTGAATATTATCGCTAAATTGCAGACTGATTAGTTACAAGCCTTTATAAGTTTGACAATAAATGGTTGCCGGTTAATAAGGTTTCTTGAGGTGGAATTGAAGCAATCACTGGAATAATCAAATGATCACGACCAACAGATATTTCATCAGGCTGGCCTACCGTGGCACGGCATACCACGGCTGGCAGTGGCAGGAAAATGCCCTCACGGTGCAACAGGTATTGGAGGAATGCATGGGTGCGCAGTTGGGTGCCGCTGTTTCCCTGACCGGCGCCGGGCGAACGGATACGGGGGTGCATGCAAGGGAGTTTTATGCCCATTTTGATCATCCGGTAAAGTTTAAGAAAGAGGAATTGCATGATATGGTTTATAAGCTCAATGCTTTTCTGCCGGGCGACATTTGCATTTTCAATATTTATCCGGTCGCCCGGGATGCACATGCACGTTTCGATGCCATTTCACGTACCTATGAATATGTGATCACCACCCGGAAAGATCCTTTCAATATTGAATTTGCCTGGTATTTAAAGACTGTTCCGGATGTGGAATTGCTGAATCGCGGGGCGAAAGTGCTTTTTGATTATGAGGATTTTACCAGTTTTTCGAAACTGCATACACAGGTAAAGACCAATGTTTGCCTGATCACGGAGGCTTCATGGGAGCAGCGCGGGCATTTGCTTGTTTTCAGGATCACTGCCGACCGTTTTCTGCGCAACATGGTGCGGGCCATTACAGGAACACTGCTGGATCTGGGCTACGGGCGCATCAGCCCGGATGGGATGAAAAAGGTCATTGAATCGCGCGACCGCTCCCTGGCGGGAATGTCGGTACCCGCCCATGGCCTGTTCCTCGACTCCGTTCGTTATCCCGACAGCATTATTTCACGGGGTGATAAACCATTTGTTGATTAGCCGCGTTTTTCCAACAGCCTGAGGGCTTTTCGAACAATATGCCCGGCAGTCATCCCGTATTTTTCCATCAGCTCCGCGGGTTGCCCCGATTCCCCGAAGCAGTCGTTCATCCCGATCATCTCCATGGGTACCGGCATGTGTTTTGCCACCACTTCGGCTACGGCGCTTCCGAGGCCCCCGGTTATCTGATGTTCTTCTGCCGTAACAATGCCTCCTGTTTCCCTGGCCGCACGGATAATGCAGGCTTCATCGATGGGTTTGATGGTATGCATGTTGATGATGCGGGCCTGTATGCCCTGTTTTTTCAGAATGTTATGTGCTTCCAGTGCTTCCCACAGCATATGCCCGGTGGCGATGATGCTGAGATCCCGGCCTTCCTGCATGACCCGGGCCTTACCGATCAGGAATTCATGGCTTTCGTCTGTAAAGTCGGGGACGGGCGCCCTTCCGAAACGCAGGTATACGGGGCCTTCAGCCTGTTCAACGGCAGCCATGACGGCCAGTTTTGTCTGCGTGGCATCACAGGGCGAGATGACGGTCATGCCGGGCAGCACCCGCATGATGGCGATGTCTTCCAGCGCCTGGTGGGTAGCGCCATCTGGACCGACGGATATCCCTGCATGGGCACCGCCGATGATCACGTGCAGCCGGTTGTAGCAAACCGATATCCTGATAAAGTCGGTGGTGCGCAGGGCTGAAAAAACACCGTAGGTTGCAAATACGGGTATCTTTCCTTCAAGTGCCATACCAGCGGCCACGCCCACGCAATTCTGTTCGGCAATTCCCATCGAAAAGAAGCGTTCGGGATATTTCCGGGCAAAGCGGTCGGCACCCACCGAAGCCGTTATGTCGGCTCCAAGGGCCACTACATCTTTATGTTTCCTCCCGGCCTCTTCAAGGCCTTCTGCAAATCCATCCCTGGTGGAGCGGTCGCCCCGGTTTATATATGTATTTTCCATCATCGTCCGTTTTCAATTTCTCTGATAAATGCCAATGATTCTTCTTTCGAGGGGGCCTTGCCGTGCCAGCGATGGTCGTTTTCTATGGCTTTAACGCCTTTTCCCATCACGGTTCCGGCAATGATCACCGATGGCTGCCGTTTAACGGCTGCAGCCTCTTCAAAAACCCTGAGGATGTCGTCATGATCATGCCCGTCGCATCGGGCCACATGCCAGCCAAAGGCTTTCCATTTGTCTTCAAAAGGTTCTATCTGCATCACTTCCTGGGTAGTTCCGTCGATCTGCAGCCCGTTGCGGTCGACCAGCACCAGCAGATTGTCGAGCCTGTAGTGCGAAGCGCTCATGGCCGCTTCCCAGATGGATCCTTCCTGCATCTCGCCGTCGCCGTTGATGCAGAATATACGGTGATTTTTACCATCTGCTTTGGCTTCCATGGCCATTCCCGTGGCCACGGAAAGGCCCTGGCCCAGTGATCCGGCCGACAACTCCAGTCCGGGCAAACCATGCTCCCGTCCGGGATGTCCCTGCAGCCGGGAGCCCAACTTGCGAAGGCTGAGCAGCTCTTCTTCCGGGAAATAACCGGCATGGGCCAGTGTTGCATACAGTACGGGCGCCACATGGCCGATGGAAAGGATCAGCCTGTCGCGTTCAGGCCAGCCCGGTTCATGTGGGCGGTGGTTCATGATACCGAAATACAGGCATGTGAACACATCGGCAAGACCAAGCGAGCCGCCCGTATGGCCCGATCCGGCTTCTGCAAGGCTTCTGATGATATCCACTCTTATGCGGGCGGCCGTTTCACGGAGTTCTTCCCTGCTGTGTTGTTGTTTCATCCAATCTTTGTTTTATGTTGATGCAAGGCTCAATGATTATCTTTTTGTTGTTGTGTATGGCGATATGCCGGTATGTTTTATAACTTCCCTTTGTTGCATGCCGTCATGATCAATATCATGGTTCAGTATTCACATCCGGACCCCCGGCATTATAATTAAAATAGCGGGTAGGCAAAGGCATATTTGAAAAAATAAAAAGCACATACCCCTGAATATACCAGTTTCAGGAAAGTGCCTGTAAGGAAACCGATGAATGACCCGATGGCCGCAACCAGCGCTTCACCTCCGTTCCTGCCTCCGGTGGCCTCCCCGATATAGGCTCCCACGAAGGGGCCCAGGATGATGCCGAACAGGCCGAAGGGTCCCAGCACAACGATGGAAGGGAGGATGAAGATGCCGAATATCAGTCCGATGGTGCTGCCCCATACCCCTCTTTTGGTTCCGCCAAACTTCTTCGTCCCATAGATGGGAACCACATAGTCGAGCAGGGTTACCAGCAGCATGATGCCTGCCAGCGTCCACATCAGGTCAGAGGAAAAGCGGGGCGGATCCATAAACTGCAGCAGTATCAGTGCTGCGTAAGCCACTGCCTGTCCGGGCAGGATGGGGAGAATACAACCAACGAAACCCACCAGGAGCAGGAGGATGCCGGATATCAGAAGAATAAGGTCCATGACAGCTTTGGTTTGAAGACAAAAATATAAAAATGAACGCTGCCGCGATCACCTTATTTTACAGAAATCGCCCCCGGCGCCCATTTATGAACGGGCTTTCATAATGCTGCCATGAGCACATCCATGATCTCTGAAGCCCTGCCTGTCAGGAATATGTCGGTGATCCGGTGGGTATAGTTCGATTCCGTTGTGTTCACCTCTATAATCGTTGCCCCGTTTTCTTTTGCCATGAAGGGGATCTGCCCGGCCGGCATGACTTCGCCCGTGGTTCCGATCACCAGGAAGACGTCGGCCTTTTGGGCAGCCGCAACGGAAGCTTCGAAGGCCGATGGCGGAATTCCCTCTCCGAAAAAGATAAAATCCGGCTTGAGAAGACCGCCCGTGGCGGGGTGCATGGGCGGAATGGCATCAAGGTCGGCGTGGGCCACGGGGATGAGTTCGCCTGTTTTGGTACACATCAGGTTGCGCGAATTCCCGTGAAATTCGTGGACTACGGTGCTGCCGGCA
>CAYOLA010000011.1:0-2131 GCA_964404735.1 uncultured Bacteroidales bacterium | reverse complement strand
GGCAATGATCTCGTACAATTCTTTTTTGAGTTTTTGTATTTCCCTGGCCGTGATCTCAATGTCGGATGCCTGGCCGGAGGCTCCGCCCATGGGCTGGTGTATGAGCACCCTCGAATGGTGGAGGGCTGTGCGCTTTCCCTTTGATCCGGCACAAAGCAATACGGCGCCCATCGAAGCAGCCATGCCCGTGCAGATGGTGGCAATGTCGGGGGAAATATATTGCATGGTATCATAAATGCCAAGGCCGGCATAGACTGAGCCGCCCGGGGTATTCAGGTAGATCTGGATATCCTTGCCCGAATCGACCGACTCAAGGAACAGCAACTGCGCCTGTATGATGTTGGCAACGTAATCGTTGATAGGAACACCCAGGAAGATGATGCGGTCCATCATCAGCCTGGAAAAAACATCCATGGTGGCAATGTTCATTTGCCTTTCTTCGATGATGGTGGGCGAGATGTAATTGCCCAGAACGGATGTGTAGTTTTCGAGGGTGATGCTGCTGATCCCCCTGTGCATGGTGGCATATTTCTTAAACTCGTTGTGGTTCATCTGATGGTCATTAATTGGTTTCACTGGCTAATTTAATAAATTCATCATAATCAACTTCCTTAATTTTCAGCTTAAGGGTCGATTTCAGTAAGTCCCGCATACGTGTATCGAGCAATTGGTCATAGATGCGTTTCACTTCTTCCTGATTATTCATAATATTTTCGGCTATCTCGTCCAGACGTTTGCGTGTTTCGGGGTTGGTGTCAGGCCCGACATTAAAATATCCCATGATCTTTTCGCGAATATCGTCGCGGGTGACTTCCAGCTTGTGGTCGGCTACGATCCTGCTTTCGATGAGTTGCCAGCGCAGTGCGCGCGAATACTCGGCATACTGGCTGTCTATTTCTTTAGGATTGATATTGGCTTCTTCGTTCTCGAGGAGCCAGCGCTTCATAAAATCGTCGGGCAGGCTGAACCCTGTTTTTTCAATGAGTTTTTCGGCTGCCTGCCGCATAAATAAGCGGTCGCTTTCCTGTTCGAAGGATTTTTCCAGTTCCCTGGCAAGCCTGTCGCGGAAAGCCTTTTCATCACTGATCTCCTCATGCGGGAAGACTGCCTTGTAGAATTCGGCATTCATTTCGGCGGCCTGGTGGCGTGTGATGTCTTGTACCGTAAATTCAAAATCGCCTTTTGCCGCTTCGGCAACGGTTTTATCGGTTTCCAGCAGGAATGCTGCGGCTTCTGCGCTGCCGGCAGCTTTGAGCAGATTGAAGGTTATTTTGTCGCCTGCCGAAAGCCCGATGAGTTCTTTTTTGATGCTTTTGGATTGGATACGGTCGGCCGAAAGGGTGGTTTCATGGACGATGCCTCCCTCTTTCGGCTTTCCTTCGGTATCGAGTTCTGTCAGTTCTCCGTGAAGCAGGTCGCCTTCGGCACTGGTATCGGGGTTTATCGGCTTCCCATTCTTGTCAAGCAGGTCGGAGATGTATTTATCGATGGTGGCATCGTCAGTTTTGATCCTGTAGTAATCCATTTTAACCTTATCCGAAATTTCCACCTCGAATTCCGGCTGGAGGGCAATGTCGAAATAAAAATCGAGATGCTCCTGCTTGTCGAAGTCGATGGTTTCCTGCCGGTCTTCGTTGGGCAGTGGATGCCCGAGGATCTTTAATTCGTTTTCGGTGATATGCTGATGCAGCTTTTCAGAAATGATCTTGTTCACTTCTTCGGCCAGCACGCCATGGCCGTACATCTTTTTGATCATGCCCATGGGGACTTTCCCGGGCCTGAAGCCGGGCATGGAGGCTTTTCGCCTGTAGTCTTTTAAAACATTTTCAACCTGCGGCTGGTAATCATCTTTGTTAAGTTCAATCCTGACCACCGCGGTGAGTTCTCCCGTTGCTTCCTGTGTGATGTTCATGTAATGATGCTTTGCATTTAGGGCTGCAAAGATACAATTTTATCATTCGCCGCTGTATGTTTTGAAGAGATGTTCCGGCATTCAGTATTGAGCTTACTGTCAGAGGGTCTTTGATTAACCGAAAGATGTTAATCGCAGGAGTGTGAAAGCATATAATGCCTGTTATTTACCCCGGATGGCTTCCCTGTAATTCCGGCTCACTACTTCCCAGTTGATGAT
>CAYOLA010000010.1:0-29578 GCA_964404735.1 uncultured Bacteroidales bacterium | reverse complement strand
TGCTTTTCTTGCAATTATTGATATAAAAAAATCACAAGTTATCAACATTATATAGTTGATAATCAATGTTTTGAAATGTTTGTAAGGAGGGACTAAATAATACCTGCATTCTGTACATTCGGTTGGGAAACAGTTGCCATACATAATATTTCGCATTAAAACGAATATGGCAACGGTTGTCTTCTGATATCATGCCTGGAACTGCCGCACGCCTGATAGCCATTACCTGGTCTTATTCAGCTTACTTAGCTCAAACATACCGGGCATCTGCAACAAATACCCGGAAGATTATTCCTGCCATAACATCAGGATTGTCATTGCCGGGATGTTTTATATGATGACCTGAAGGATCAGCAAATGTTCCTGCCTGGGAAACGGGCGCGGGGCTGTATAAAAACCCGGGAAGGGAATGAGGTTATCGGTCAAAAAAAAAACCGGCAAATGATAAAGCATTTGCCGGTTTCCGTGTATTTCGAAAATTATTGCTACCTGATAAGTGTAATGATTCCGCTTGTGCTGAAATTACCATCTCCGTCATCCATTCCCTGCCATACGCTGCCATCCACAAAAACGGCTGATGCTTTCCATATATAATTCCCGGCGGGAAGCAGCTCTTCATTCTTATCGTTCTGCAGCCAGCCGTTCCAGTATTCAAGCGGTCTGCCATTCGACGTAAGCCTGGTTGATGACCACACCAGGTTCCCCCAGAGGGTATATACTTCTATTTTATACCTTTTGATATTGATCCCCTGGGGCCTCCAGTGCTTAACCGGTTCTTCACCCTTGGGAACAAATGCATTAGGAATAAACAGACCCTTAAACAGGATCTTGTACTCCTGAATGGTCGTATCGGGGCATCCGTGTTCGTTGAATGCCACAAGTTCTATTACATAGGTTCCGTCGTCGAGATATTGAACCACCGGGCTAAACTCTTCCGAATTATCACCGTTACCAAAATCCCAGTAATAATATTCGGCTCCCGAACTGATGTTTTCAAGAAGTACCTGTCCCTGTATGCTTTCGTAATTATCGATGATGTTAAAGCCCGAAACGGGAACATCAAAAACATCGATGACGCGGGTCACGGTATCGCGGCACTGGTTCAGGTCTTCAATGATCAGTGTCACTTCATAAGATCCGGTTGATGCATATGTATAGGTTGGATTACGGATGATGGCCGTATCGAAGGGGTTTTGCAGATCCCCGAAATCCCAGTTCCAGAGGTAAATATCGGGCCCTGAAGGGACTGATTCGTCGAAAAACTCCGTAGTTTGCTCTTCGCAGGCGGTAGTATTGCTGAATGCGGCCACGGGTGGTTCAAATATCTCAATTTCCCTGATCAGGGTATCCGTGCAACCATTATTGCTGGTAACGATCATCTGAACATCGAAGAGCCCGGCATAGGGATACTGATAGGAAGGATTCTTCAGGCTTGAGGTATCATTGGGATTATCCGGATCGCCGAAATCCCATTCCCATGCAATAACATTGGCACCATTTCCTTCGGCCCTGCTTTCGAAGAGGGTGGTCTGGTTCGAACAGGTAACGAAAGTGAGGAAGTCGGCTGTTGGCGACGGGCTCACGTCCAACGAAAGGGATGCGGTATCGGAATATTGAATTCCGCCAACACTGGCCAGTACCACAAGGCTGACGGGATAATTGCCGGGATCGTCGAACACATGGCAAACAGTACCCGGATTATTGGCATAGGTTTCGATATTCCCGTCGCCATAATTAACCTGCCATTCAAATATACCGCCTCCGGAACCGAAAAATTCTGCCGAAAGCAAAAAGCATACCGGATAGCCTGAACAGAAGGGAGGATCGATGGCTTCGATCATGGCCGTGACACAGGGGCCCTTATAAACCGGTTTCACGATCGAATCATAGCAACCGTAGAAATTCGAAACCTTTAGGGAAACATAATAGGTACTGTCATCGGAATCGTAAAAATGGCTTGGGTTTTGAAGGGTGGATGTGTTATTTGCACTTGTTACATCCCCGAAATTCCATTCCCATGACTGAATAAAGGTACCGTTTCCCGAAGAAAGATCCTGGAATACCGTCGGGCTGTCGCAGAAAGCGACACTGGCAGTAAAATCGGGTGTTGGCAGGGAATCCACCCTGATAATATGCTGGGCAGATGCCGAGCAGCCATTCTCATCGGTGGCATTTAAGGTCACCAGGTATTCTCCCGGTTCGTCGTACAGGTGCAGCACAGTGTCGTGCGGCGTGGCGAATACCGGCGTGCTGTCGCCAAAATTCCAGTACCAGGCGGTAACCGAATCAGATGCGGGCAGGAATGAGGCGTTGAAAAGCGTCTGCTCCCTGAAGCAGACAGTATTGGCGGAAAAATCAACGCTGAGTTGCCCGAATAAACAAATTGTGTCCGTTAGTGTACTGCTGCATTGGTTCAGGTCGGTCACCGTAAGGCTAACCACGTAACAGGTGTCAATTTGTCCGTAATTATAGGATGGGTTGATCTCTGAGGAGAAGTATCCGTCGTCAAGTTCCCAGTACCACGACTGAAGCGGACTGCCACTGGAACCGGCAGAAGCCAGGCTGGTGAACTGAACAAAGCCTGGCGGGTTGCATGCCTGATCAAAGGAATATGCCACATTTGGAACATCAAAAACTTCAATCCATTGCCCTAAGGTGGCTGAACATCCATTGTTATCTGTTACGGTAAGCTGAACAAAATATTCATCAATGGCTGAGAATATAAAGGCAGGGTTTTGCAGGTCAGATGTATCGCCGGGCGCATAAGCCGGGTCGTTGAACTTCCAGTGCCAGTTACTGATCACAGAAGCACCCGGGAGGGATTCGTCAAAAAACCGGGTTGAATCGTTAAAGCAGCCCGGCAGGAAGCTAAAGTCGGGTGTTGGTATTTGCAGAACGTTCACAGGCAATGTAATGGAGTTTATACATCCTGCAGTATCGCTGATGGTGAGCGTAACGTCAAAAACCCCGAAAGTTGTGAATTGATGGGATGGATTGGATAAAGTGGAAATATTATTGGCACCCGAGGCCGGATCGCCGAAATCCCATAAATATGTCATCACGGTGGAAATATTCGTTGAATCGGGATCAACCGTAAAATAGGCAGGTTCATTCCGGCAAACGCCACTGTCGGGACTTACGGTGAAGTAAACGGGAGGGGGAGGGTAGACTTCGATATTGTGCGAAATGGAATCGAAACACCCGTTATTGTTCATAACCTCAAGCCAAACGGTATAGGTTCCCGCACCACTGAAAAGATGATAGGGGTTTTGCAGGGAGGAGAAGTTGTTTGGTCCGGAAGCGGGATCCCCGAAGTTCCAACTCCATGCCTGGATATTGGTGCCAAATCCAAGCGATTGGTCAAAAAACTGTATCAGGTTGCCGTCGCAGTGGGGGCCACCGGCCGAGAATTCTGCCTGTGGAGCAACACTTACAACTACTTCCCGTGTGGAAGAATCGGTACATCCTGCGTTGGAAGTGATCACCAGGGAAGCAAGATAGGATCCCGGTGCGTTATAGGTATGGCTTACATCTGGCGGATCAGGGAAGAGAACGATCGTGTCGCTGCCATCGCCGAAATACCAGTGCCATTCGGTTACCCAGCTGTTGGGAGCCGATGAAAGATCAAAAAAATCAACGGGAGAGCCTTCGCAGGCAGGAGCTGATGTGCTAAAATTGCTGAAAGGCAGTGGTGTTACGGTAATAATGCGGCTGTCGGTGCTGTCGCAGCCGTTGCTGTCGGTCCCGGTCAATGTTACGGTATAATTCCCGGGGGTGGTGTAAATATGTTGCGGATTTTGCAGGACTGATGTGCCCCCGTCGCCAAAATTCCATAGCCATGTTACGATGTTGGGCGATCCTGATCCGTAAAAGTTTGCAAGTGCATTCACACAAATCGTATCAGAATCAGTGGTAATGGTGACTTCAGGTAAAGGATTTACGCTGACCGGCTTGCTGATACTGTCGGTACAGCCGTCGGTATTGGTCACGATCAACAGGACTGAAAAAGAGCCGCCTGCAGTAAATACGTGTGAAGGATTTTGCAGTGTTGAAGTATTGTTGATACCGGAAGCCGGATCGCCGAAATCCCAGTACCAGCTTACAAGGCTGTTTCCGCCATTGGTCGAAGAAAGGTCAAAGAAATATACGGGTTCCTGGTTGCATGCGGGTGTGTATGTGAAATCAGCAACAGGATTGGCCACGATGATCACATTTCTGAATGTGCTGTTTGTACATCCGTCGGAGTCGGTCACCGTTAGCGTTACCTGAAATGTGCCGGTACTGGAATAGGAGTGGGATACGTTGGGGTCGTCCGGGAAATTGATGGTGGTATTGGTGCCGTCGCCGAAGTCCCAGACCCATTGGGTGATATAGCCGTTTGGGGTTGTGGATATGTTGGTAAACTGAACTGAATCCTCCAGGCAAACCGGGGCATTGTGCAGAAAGTTGGCTGTTGGCAGTGCATTAACTGTAACATTATGGCTGATGGAATTAGAGCAGCCGGAAGTGTCAGTTATGGTAAGGGTAGCCGTGAAGATACCGGGTGTCAAATAGGTGTGTATCGGGTTTTGTGTATAGGCCATACCGCCGTCGCCAAAATTCCATAACCAGGAAGTGACCGCAGCCGAGCTGCTGCCCGAAAAGTTAGTCGTACTGTTAAGACAGGTCGGGTCGGGGGTGAAAGTGAAATCAACATCAGGGATGGCCGCAACGGTTACCTGGTGCTGCACGTTGTTGGTACAACCGTTTACATCAGTAACCGTAAGAGTTACATCGTAAATACCCGGAAGGGGATACAGGTGAATGGGGTTCTGTATGTTAGAAAACTGCCCGTCGCCAAAATCCCAGCTCCATAATACGATCGGGTTGCCCGATGTGCCGAAAAATGAAGTAGCTGTTCCGTGACAGGTAGGATCCGGATCCCAGGTAAAATAAACACTGGGCAAACCCGGTACCGTCACAACATTCGTGGCTACATCGGTGCAGCTTACACCACTCGAATCGGCGGTCACTGTCAGCGTGACGATATATGTGGTGCCGGGATCATAAACATGCAGGGGGTTCTGCACAGTGGAAGTGTTCCCGTCGCCAAAGTCCCAGTCCCAGCTAACAATGGTGTAATTCATGGCGGCCGACGACAGGTCCGTGAACTGTACG
Organism: uncultured Bacteroidales bacterium; assembly: GCA_964404735.1. Lineage (GTDB taxonomy): Bacteria > Bacteroidota > Bacteroidia > Bacteroidales > B18-G4 > B18-G4. The sequence continues at coordinate 24,421 of CAYOLA010000010.1, read as the reverse complement.
GTCGCACAACCTGTAAAGGATGCATTGAAGGCTGCATTTGCCGAGCATTGTGCCAGTGATTGCGAGGGCACGGCAAACAGGAGTGCCAGCAATGGGATGATCAATCTGATTCTTTTGAGAACAATTAGTCCGGAATAGCCTGACGTCTTCATAATCTTACTTTGGTTTTATTTGTTTCGCATGCTTTTTTCAAATCCCCCGCATTTAACCTGCAATGCCCGTAAAATAAGAGGATGTGTTTTTACAAATATTTAATAATACGATTATTCGCTAAAAAGGTTCTGCAAAATACAGTATATTTTACATCCTTGCTTCACATGCTTTAATTAGTTTTCATTTTTTTATCATGTTTGAGAAAACCAGCGATCTGCTCAGCCGATAAACGCTTGGCGATGATCCTTTTTTGTTCATCCAAAACATAGATAACAGGGGTGCTGTAGATATCGTAAAGCACGTGATAGTCGCCCGACAGGCTGATATTTCCGTTCACATGTATCCAGTCAAGCCTGTTCTCCCTGATATATTCTTTCCATTTAATCAGTGTAGTATCAGTATTAATGGCATAAACCCTGATGTCGAGATCGGAGTTTTGACAGAAATCATTCAATATGTTTACTTCACGCTTGCATTCGCCGCAATCGACCGACCAAAAAAGGATGATCAGGTATTCTGCGGAAATCTGGTGAAGCGAAGCGATCTGATTATTGGTATCAGCCAGCAAAAGGGGCGGGGCATAATTGCCGATCAGGAGATTTCTTAACTGATCCGCCCTGTCGGTCATGTTCTTCTGAACCCCGGGATGAAGCCATTCATAAGCCTGTCCGGTAAAATAACGGTCAACCATATGCACGAAAACCCTGTCGTAACCCATTACGTTGGAGGCTTCATAAGTACCGGTAAAATACCATAACAAATAATCCCGCATTACTTCATTTCCATTTGTTTCCATGATCATTGCATCAATTATCCTGATCACGCTGTCGGGATGTTTCGGAATAACCTCTTCCATGTAACGCGACAGTTTTCTGTGAAAAACAGGTGTCCTCAGGTACCTGTCATCCGAAAAATCAATACCATCCCAATAGTGTTGTCTGAAATACAGATAGGCAGAGAGTGTATCTTGGCGTCCGTTTTCCTCAAAAAAATCAGATAATACAGGCTCCCTCATGATCCTGAAAAGAAGCGCAGTGATTGATTCCGGGTGTTCTTCCATCAGGCGGAGTTTATACGATACACTTTCCCTGTTGATCGAATCAATCTGATGATTGATCAAAGCAAGGCTGTCGGGATTGTCTTCCAGGCCTGATCGCAGTTTCTGAAGGGCTTTCAGGTTTTCGTAGCTTTGCTTGTTATGATTGAGGTAGGCGAAGAAAAGGCTGTTCTCATCCGATCCCCCGATCATGGCCATGCCTGCCGGATCACGCATGTCGGTTCTGATGGAGAAATTCTGCTGATCGTCTATAAGGAACTCGATGATCTTTTGTTTTCCGGCACTTACCAGAAAATATACTCCCTGTGGCAGGGGTTCATCACCCTCAAAAATTATTTTTTCATTTTCTGCACGGGCAGTGTCGGCAACAGATAGTTTATCGCCATGGTAGTGGCCCAGGTAGGCGAGGGTATCATGGTACCCCTGCAGTTCGATCCGGATGCTGTATCCGGGAGCCTGCGCATGCATGGCGAAAACAAAAAGAACGGTGAATACCAGAGTGAAAAATGCACTTTTCATGCCTGCCTTATAAATCATGGTTTAAAAACAGTGTAAAAATAGGAATAATTATTATTTTTGCCACATTAATCCGGGGTGTTAGCTCAGTTGGTTTAGAGCGCATGCTTGACAGGCATGAGGTCACTGGTTCGATTCCAGTACATCCCACCTCCCGAACCGGTCAAACGACCGGTTTTTTTTATTTTTCTCCCCGGGTTTTTAAAAAATGTGAAAAAAAATGATTTTTTTTTGTCTATGTAAATAACACATAATCATGTTATTAACGAAGAGTGTAAAAAAAAGTTGAAAAATTTTTTCAAAAACAGGGTTACCTTTTTGCCACTTTCCGTATTAATAGGTGTCCGGAACGAAGAAAAACGGACACAAAAAAGTCAAAAAGTCTTAATTCAAAACCTAAAAAAGTCTTATCAAATGAAAACATTTGCAGAAAACCCGAACAACATTGCAATCCTGACCGAAGTTGAAATGAGCAAAATATTTGGTGGTGACGGTCAAATTTACAACAGTGTAAAAACAGAAGACGAAGAAGTTTGGCTGTAAAAGCATTTCTCAATAATTGACCAATTCTGTGCCGGACAGTTAATTTCCTGTTCCGGCATAAATATTTTCGTAAAACATAATTTTTTATTTTACTTTCGTTCTAACTTAGTTTTATGGAACGAAAGTATTTTTTTTCTGCAATCCTTGTCTGTTTTTTGCTTTTGGAGGTATCAGGAGCATCTGCACGGCCCGATTCATTATTTATTGATCGGTTGAATCAAAAGGGTCGTGAGTACGCAAATATCGGTGATTTTGATGCCTCTGAAAAAATCTTTCTCTCCATTCTTGATATTGATACCAATTCCGTACTTGCCAGGAATAACCTGGGGAATGTTTATAAGATATTAGGCCGCTATAACGATGCGCTGGAAATTCTTTTTGAAGCTGAAGCCATTGTTAAAGAAAATTGTGGTCCGGATTGTCCGGATTTGTCTCCACTTTATACAAACATTGGATCCATATATAACCAAAAGCAAGATTATCAGCTTGCGCTGCAATACCTTCAGTTTGCAAGAAGTCTGTATAAGTCTTCAGGCCAAAAAAGCATTGCTTATTCAAGTATTTTCAATAACATTGGCAATGTATACTTTGGCATGCAGGAATGGAGGAAAGCCCTTGATTCCTATCTCGAAGGGGTTGCCATTAAGAAAGAATACAACTTCGGCGGCCTCGACGTTTCATATTCCAATTGCGCGAGCGCTTACGAAAAGCTGGGAAAACCTGATTCGGCCAGGATGTTTTACGATTATTCGATCAAAGCTAAAATTTCCAGATATGGACCGGAAAATTACAGTTTGACAGGCGTCTATAATAATTACGGGATACTCTTAATGAAACTGGGCGAATACGACCTGGCCTTTCAATACCTGAATGATGCCCTCTTGATTGCGCAGAATAGCTATATTTCAAAGCATCCCGTTATCTCAGAGTGTCATAAGTATTTGGCTTCATGGTACATGGAAACAGGATCTCCCCGGAAGGCCCTTGAGCATTTCAGCGAGGCGGTAAATATGGCGATCTATGGCGAATGGACAGACCCGGGTGGGGATGAAATATCTGAAGATAAGATCATTTCCAGCCCTGTACTTCTGGGGGCCCTGATGGGTAAAGCTGATGCCCTGGGCATGATATATGGCGTATCCGGCCGGATGGAAGATCTGAAAGCTGCTGCCGAAACACAGGAACTTGCCAATTTGCTGGCCGGGCAGATGAGGGCCGGCTTTCTGAGCCAGGAAAGTAAACTGTTTATAACGGAATATGCCCATACCGGTTATGAAAAAGCCATGTATTGGAATTTCCTGCTTTATGAACAGAGCGGTGATCAGGCCTGTGCCGCTAATTTGTTTTCAAATGCCGAAAAGGGTAAATCCGCCGTATTGCTTGCTTCCATGCAGGAAATGGAGAACAAGCGGGATTACGGGGTCAAGGATGAGATCAGGAATATGGAGCAGGAGCTGAAATTCGAAAGTGATCTTTATAAGAAGAAACTATATGAAGAATACCAGAGAATCGCGCCCGATTCGGCCAAACTGGCCATCTGGGAACGCAAATTGCTTTCGCTGAGCCAGCAGCTCGACAGCCTGAATGAGATCATTATCAACGAGTATCCGCTTTATGCCTCAAAATACGACAATCAAGTGATCAGCCTGGAGCAGGTCAGGAATAATATTGGTAGCGGAGAGGCATTGATAGAATATGCCCTGACCGATTCCCTCCTGTATATTTTTGCTATTTCAGCCGAGGGTTTTACCATCAGGCAGATCGCTGTATGTCCCGATTTTCATGAACATCTGGATGTTTTAGGCTTTTTTCTGCGCGATAATGAATTTACCAATACAAATTTTAATGATTTCCTGGCTTATACCCGCTCAGCATATGCCCTCTATGGTTTTCTCATTGAGCCGGTTTTGGGGCAAATATCCGGGAAAGACCTCATCATCGTCCCCGACGGAAAATTGGGATACATACCCTTTGAAGCATTACTGACGGATACTTCGCATTACGAGACCATGGTCTTCAGGGACCTGCCATATATGATCCATGATCATAATATTTCCTATTCTTATTCGGCCACTATATATTTTTCGAAAAGCAGGATGAAAAAACAGGCAAGAAATGGTTTGTTGGCTTTTGCCCCTACTTATGATCATGTTTCGGATATCCGAAGCGAAAAATTCCCTGCTTTTCGTGATTATGACACCTATCTTGTCCCCCTGCGGTTCATTTCCAGCGAAATTGAAAATATTTGCGGTTTGTTTGCCTGTACGCGCTACGAAGATTACCAGGCTACCGAAGAGGTTTTTCGGGAGCAGGCGCCGCATTTCGACATTCTTCATCTTGCCATGCACACCCTGATCAATGATGAAAACCCCATGTACTCACAACTGGTTTTCACACTGAATAACGATACCATCGAGGATCGTGACGGCCTGCTCAATACCTATGAAATATACAACATGAAACTCAATGCCCGGATGGCCGTACTGAGTGCATGCAACACAGGCTATGGACAGTTAAGAAGGGGTGAAGGTGTTATGAGCCTGGCCAGGGGTTTCATTTTTGCCGGGGTACCCAGCATCATCATGACACTATGGGCTGTTGAAGACCAGTCGGGCTCAATGCTGATGACCAATTTCTATGGTAAACTGGCCGGTGGGATGAAAATCGTTGGAGCACTTCGTGATTCGAAATTGGAATATCTTAGAAATACCGATCATTTGGGTGCCCATCCCTATCTATGGTCTGGTTATGTGGGAATTGGTACCAACCAGGCAATTCTTGCTCCTGTGGGGGGCGTGATGAAGTACATATTTTCCGGATTTGCAGCAATGGTTTTACTGGCGCTTATGATCATCCTGCTCAACAAAAAAAAGAAGGCAAAAAAAAACACGCCCTGAGGCGTGCTTTTTTCAAAAGTCAGTCTTAAGTCAAAATTTTAAAAAGCCATATTTTAATATTGTATATTCTTGAGTATTTCGTGTGCCTTATCCTTATAGGCGCTTTTGCTGTGGCTGATCTTGCGGAAAAGGTTCACGGCACTTTCATTTTCGTTTAGTTTCAGGTAACACAGGGCCGTATACCATTCGGCACGTTCAACATATAGGTTTTGTTTATGATCCATGATAAAGTTGAAAGGAAGGAGCGCGTTTTGATATTGTCCGAGTTCTATGCTGGAAATACCAGAATAGAATTGTACCGGGATATTTCCCTCATCGGTTTCGAGCACCTGTTGGAATAATGAGAGCGCGCTTTTGTAGTCTTTGCTTTCATACATCTGGAATGCCTGTATGAGGGTTGCATTCTGGCTGTCGGAGCCCCTGATGAGCAAAGCTGCATCGGGCTGGTAGTAGATGTTGAATAGGCTGTCGTTCGAGATGGCGTCGGGTCTCATGAAATATAGCGACAGGCTGGTGATTAGCAGTAGCACCACAAATGAGGCTGCTGCGATACGCGACAATTTATGCCGCAGTATTGTACGCAGGAGCCCGGGTTCTTTCTTGTTTTGGGTGAGGTCGTGTATCAGTTCGAGTTTTTTTCTCAGCTCGATGACTTCACTTTCCATAATGGCTTCGTCAACTTCTTTGTGAAGTTCTAATTCTGCCTGGAGATTGGCATCTTCCATTAGTTCCTGGTCAAAAGCTTCCAGTTCCTGCTCGTTGAGTTCACCGTAGAGCTTCTGATCAATCAGTTCGAAAAGGTCTTTGTTGATTGTTTTCATTGCTTTTTAAAATTTTTTTAAATTCAGGATCATTTTTAATTTTTCTAATCAGCATTTCTTTGCATTGGAATTTTCTTTTCTTGGCGTATTTTTCACTTGCGAAGCCCATGATCTCAGAGATGTCCTTCAGGGATTGCTGAGCAAAGAACAACTGCAGTACCTTCTGGCAGTCCTCACCAAGTGTGAGGAAATGCTTTTGGTAAAGCTTGATTCTCTCATTCTTACCCGAATCAATGAACGATTCATCAATCACTTCGTCGGCCACTTCAAATTCGCCTTCGGTTTTCAGCACTACATCGCCGGATCTGCGTTTTTCCAGTTCTTTTAGCCATAAATTCTTGACTATGGAAACAATGAACGTTTTAAAAGAACAGCTGATCGCAAAATCTTTATCGTTGATCCTTCTGTAAATTACTACAATGGCTTCCTGGAATATATCCCGGGCATCTTCTTCATTGCCACTGTTTGCGTTTACAAAGGTGCTCACCGTAGGGTAAAACTTCTTATAAATGTACTCCAGTGTATCAGAGTCATGTAATCGTATACCCTCCAGCAACGATTCTTCGATGTAATGCATCACAATTCCACCTATTAATACTGATTTTTCAAAAAGGTAACCCTGTTTTTGAAAAAATTTTTCAACTTTTTTTTAAAAAAAGTTTTAAAGCATTGAAAATCAGTTTGTTGATTAATAATTTTTTTTTGTGCCCCAAAAGGTACGACAAAATTACCTTTTTCTCCAAATCTTTAATGAAATCTGTTGTATTTTTAACAAAATTCGTAAAGGTATTCTTGATGAAAAATGAAGGATTATTTTCAGAATTCATGCGGGTTCAGGCCTTCCTGGCCTTTCTTTTTGCCGCCACTTTTTTTGCCCGTACACAGGAAGATGACAGGCTTCGCTTTGTTTTTTATAATGTCGAGAATCTTTTTGACACAAAGGACGACTCGCTCACCAGGGATGATGAGTTTACCCCGGGTGGGGATAAAGGATGGACATATGGCCGTTACATGGAAAAAATTGACCGTCTTGCCAGGGTGATCACGGGAATAGGGGAATGGCAGGCGCCGGATATGATCGGTTTATGTGAAATCGAAAACAGAGGTGTTCTGCTTGACCTTGCCGGCCATCGTTTATTAGGTTCACACGGATACAGGATCATTCACAGGGATTCACCGGACGACAGGGGGATTGATGTGGCTTTCCTTTATCGCCCCGGATCTTTTACGCCCGTTTCTAATCAATGGCTGGGTGTTGTTTTCGACTGGCAGCCGGGATCAAGGACCAGGGAGATCCTTTATGTGAAGGGATACGTGCCCGGAAGCGACACGCTGCATTTCTTTATTAATCACTGGCCTTCGCGGTGGGGCGGTGTTGCTGCCAGCGAGCCGCGAAGGGCAGCCGCAGCCGCCAGGCTCAGGCACTGTATTGATTCACTGTTTATGGTAGAGGAAAATCCCGGCATCATCATCGCCGGCGATTTTAACGACAATCCGACCGATGTTTCCATGGCAGGTGTGCTGAATGCAAGGGAAATATTTGACGGCAACCCAAAATCACTGTTTAATTTGATGCACCCCATCCATTCGGATCAAAAAAGCGGCACGCTCAAGTATGCCGGCGAGTGGGAGACATATGACCAGATCATCGTTTCTGGAAAATTGCTGGGCAGCACCGGCCTTTGTGTCTACAAAAACAGGGCATCTGTTTACGTACCATCTTTCCTGTTGACAGATGACGACAAAAGAATGGGAAAAAAACCATTCAGGACTTTTTCAGGTCCTGCCTATATCGGAGGGTTCAGCGATCATCTGCCTGTTTACATTGATCTGCTGAGGCGGGAAGAAAAGGAATAATTACAGTAGGTTTTTGAAGGGAGGCTGATGTTTATCAGTTTTCCTTTTTATGCAGGCCGCATTCCTTGAGTTCAGGTTGTTCCCACCACCAGCGCCCCGCCCTGATATCGTCGCCGGGGGTAACCGGCCGGGTGCAGGGCTGACAACCAATGCTGGGATATCCTGCATCGTGCAGCTTGTTGTAAGGAACCTTGTGTTGTCCGATATAATCCCAAACCTGCTTTTCCGTCCAGTGAATAAGCGGACTGATCTTAATAAGCCCGAATTTTTCATCCCAGTCGACCAGATCAATATTTTTTCGGGTAACCGACTGTTCATTCCGCAGGCCGCTGATCCAGGCCGTGGCGCCCTCCAAAGCACGCTTCATCGGGACAATCTTTCTGATGTTGCAACACTGTATGCGGTTTTTCACGCTTTCATAAAAAAGATTAATGCCTTTTTCATTTACCATTGATTCCACCATTCCGGCATCGGGGAAATAAACCTTTATGCCGATCCCGTATCTTTTATTGGTTTTATCGATGAGGTCAAGGGTCTCAGGGAAAAGCCTCCCGGTATCAAGGGTAAAAATGTTTGCCTGTTTATCGATGCCGGCAAGCATATGAGTCAGCACCTGGTCTTCGGCTCCAAGGCTGGATGCGAAGACGACCCTGTTACCAAGCTTATTCAAAAAAAAACCAAGCAGTTCTTCCGGCGTTTTGCCTTCGAAACGGGCATTGTAATCGATGATCTCCTCCCTGGATATGGTAAAGGGCATTTTACTTCATTTGAGGCGTCAAAGGTAATAAAATAAATTAACTTTGAGCCTTTGTAAATGCCTTCAAACAGATCAGTATGAACGTTCATTTTATTGCAATTGGCGGGAGTGCCATGCACAGCCTGGCTGTGGCATTGCATCAGAAAGGATACAGGGTCAGCGGTTCCGACGATGAGATATTCGAGCCTTCAAAAAGCCGGCTCGAAAATTGCGGGATCCTACCGCCGGCTGCCGGCTGGTTTCCCGAAAAGATCAGCACGAAACTGGATGCTGTTATACTGGGCATGCACGCCAGGGCCGATAATCCCGAACTGCTAAAGGCCCGGAAGCTGGGTTTAAAGATCTATTCCTACCCCGAATTCCTTTATGAGCAGTCGAAGAATAAAAAAAGAATAGTCATTGCCGGAAGTCACGGTAAAACCACGATCACGGCCATGATCATGCACGTGCTGAAGGAAAACAACTATGATTTTGATTATATGGTCGGCGCTCCGGTAAAAGGATTTGATGTAATGGTCAGGATTACACCGGATGCGGAGATGATGGTTTTTGAAGGGGATGAATACCTGACATCACCCATCGACCCCCGTCCCAAATTCCATCTGTATAAACCGCATATAGCTTTGATCAGCGGGATTGCATGGGATCACATCAACGTATTTCCTACTTACGAAATATATAAGGATCAGTTCCGGAAATTTATTGCGATGCTTGCAGATGACGGAGTGCTTGTTTACTGCAGTAAAGATGAAGAACTTGAAAAAATGGTGCAGGAACTTGCTTCAGGACTTCGATGCATACCCTATAAAACCTGTCCGTACCTTGTAAAAGAAAACAACTGTTATATAAGTTTGGGCGGGTCTGAAGTTCCCCTCAACATTTTTGGAGAGCACAATATGCAAAACCTGGCAGGAGCTTTGGCGGTATGCCGTGAACTGGGGGTGGACGATGCCGGGTTTGTCAAAGCCATTCGGGGCTTTCAGGGAGCCGCCAGGCGCCTTCAGTTATTAAAAGCGAAAGATGATGCGGCTGTTTACCTGGATTTTGCCCACGCACCTTCAAAATTGACGGCAACGGTGAAAGCGGTTAAGCAGCATCATCCTGACCGGCGGCTGGTCGCCTGTATGGAACTGCATACCTACAGCAGCCTGAACGCAGCTTTTCTGGAACAATACCGGGGGGCGATGGATGAGGCCGACCTGGCCCTGGTATATTATAGTCCCCATGCACTGGCTCTGAAAAGGTTACCTGCAATTACTCCCGATGATGTAAAAAAAGCTTTCGGGCATGGCAATATGAAGGTTTTTGATGATTCAAGAGAGATACTGAAATTCCTCCTTTCATGTGGATGGAAGGGAAGCAATCTGCTGCTGATGTCGTCGGGAAATTTCGACGGACTGGATCCTGTCCGAATGGCCGACATTATCCTTGGGGAGCAGGTTTAATATATTTGAAGTTTCTGTTGCTGCAGCCGGAATGCAATAAGGCTTATCCGGCAAGGCTGATTAAAGCAGACCGGGCTTAACCGTTCATGGAGATCAGGAATTCCTCGTTGGTTTTTGTAAACCGCATTTTGTCCTTTAGGAAATCCATGGCTTCAAGCGGATTCATATCGGCCAGGTGGTTCCTGAGTATCCATATCCGCTGTAATGTTTCCCTGTCGAGCAGGAGGTCGTCGCGCCTGGTACTGGAGGAAACAATATCGATAGAAGGATATATCCTTTTATTCGACAATTTGCGGTCGAGCTGTAGTTCCATGTTGCCTGTTCCCTTAAATTCTTCGAAGATCACCTCATCCATTTTTGAGCCGGTATCGATAAGGGCTGTGGCGATGATGGTAAGGGAGCCTCCTCCTTCAATTTTCCTTGCAGCGCCAAAAAAGCGTTTGGGTTTTTGGAGGGCGTTGGCTTCCACACCGCCCGAAAGCACTTTTCCGGAAGCGGGTGAAACGGTATTGTAAGCACGGGCGAGCCTGGTGATGGAGTCGAGCAGGATTACCACGTCATGCCCGCATTCGGTAAGCCTTTTGGCCTTTTCCAGCACGATGTTGGCAATTTTCACATGTCTGTCGGCGGGTTCATCGAAGGTTGAGGAAATGACCTCGGCCTTAACACTCCTGGCCATGTCGGTAACCTCCTCGGGGCGTTCATCGATCAGCAATACAATGAGGTATGCTTCGGGGTGATTATGGGCTATGGAGTTGGCCACAGACTTGAGCAGGACGGTTTTACCGGTTTTGGGCTGTGCAACGATCAGGCCGCGCTGTCCTTTACCGATGGGCGTGAACATATCGATGATGCGCGTAGAAAGCTGCTCATCCGGGTTGGGGTTGGTGGACAGGTCAAATTTTTCTTCGGGGAAAAGGGGTGTCAGGTAATCAAAGGGGATCCTGTCGCGAACCTCTTCCGGTGATCTGCCGTTTATGTATTCAACCTTGATCAGCGGAAAATACTTTTCACCTTCTTTCGGGAGCCTGATACTGCCTTTTACGGTGTCGCCGGTTTTGAGGCCGAATAGTTTTATCTGCGACTGTGAAACATAGATATCGTCGGGGGAATTCAGGTAATTATAATCCGAGGATCGCAAAAAACCATAGCCATCGGGCATGATCTCCAGAACGCCTTCGCTGGAAACGATGCCGTCGAATTCTGCATAGGCATCCTCTTCTTTCTTGTTTTCACGTGGCCGGAATTGTTTTTCACTGCCGTTTGAGTGGGTATGTGAAGCCGGTTTTTCCCTGACCGGGGAGGGAATAAATGTTTCTGCTGCCGGTTCCTTTTTTTCCGGTTCAGTAACCACCCTTTCTTCAGTCTTTGCTGCCTTGGGCTTGCGGCCCCTTCTGCGTGGTTTTTCTTCCGGAATAACCGCTTTGTCAATGGTTCTTTCTTCTGATGCCACGGGTTCTTCTTTTTGCTCTTTTACGGGAGTTTCTTCTTTTTGCGGGCTGCTATTGTCCGGCTCCGCCATATCCCTGCTTTTCCGTCCACGCCTTTTGCCATGCGTCTTTGATTTTTCCTTACGCAGGACTTCATCTGTCGGGTTGAGGGCCTGGTGGTCAAGAATGCTGTAGATCAGGTCTTGTTTAAGCATTTTTTCATGCTTGGGGATGTTCAGTTCCTGAGCAATGTCCTTCAGCTCAGTAACCAGTTTGTTGCTTAGTTCAATAATATCGTACATAAAATGGATGTTTATTCGGTTGGATATAATAAATTCTAACGATCGTATCCCGGAGTGGTCATGCACCCAAGGAAAATAATAAAGATTAAGATTTTTATATTTAACGGATTAAAAGAATATATCTGGAAAATATATTGCAATTGACAGTGCAAAGATAACAATATTTTTATTATACAAGTTTTTTATTTTTAGGCTGATCCTTTATTTGCTTGTTTAAAAAAAACATGATCCGGCGACTGAAGGAAATATGCTGAAATGTTTTTTATCTTTGCACAAAGACAAGCATTATGATACAGCGCATACAAACTTTGTTCCTGTTTATTGTTTTTGGCTTAAACCTTGCCATCTTTTTCTTTCCCCTTGCCGGCTTTCTCGGTTCTCCTGTTTATACGGTCGATTTCGGCGTTTTAGGGATCAGGGAATACACGCATTACCATGCCGACTGGCCGGATACCATCTACCTGGCTGCCATCACCGGCCTGATCTGCCTGCTTTCTTTCATCACCGTTTTTATGTATAAGAAGCGGATGATGCAAATAAGGTTTATCCGTCTTATGATCCTGCTGAACATTATTTTCCTCGCCCTGGTGTTTTTCTATTATGTTCCCCTGCTGGAGACACTGACGCAAACAAACGCGGATTATGTAAGCCAGCCGGGCATATACCTCAGCATTGCTTCTGTTTTGTTTCTGATCCTGGCCAGCAGGTTCATTATGAAGGATGAGAAGCTGATCCGGTCGGCCAATCGCCTTCGTTAATCGTTTATTATTGTATTTCTGTTTTTTTCGAGTACTTCGGGATCACGTACGCTTCCTCCCTCAACCCGGAAACGGATACAGGTGATCAGACTGTGAAGTCCCGATTTGCCGGCTGCACCCGGATTCATATACAGGAGCTTCCTTTTATGATCATTCATGATCTTCAGAATATGTGAATGTCCGGCGATGAAAAGGCCGGGTTTCCCGCGCTCAAGGAGGATGAGTGCCGAACGCTCATAGCGGCCCGGATATCCGCCGATATGCTTCATGCATACTTTTAATCCTTCACAGGTAAATGACAAGACTTCCGGGCACCGCAGCCTGATATCCCTGCCATCGATATTTCCGTACACAGCCCGGATGGGTTTAAAGGCTTCCAGCTTTTCCAGGGTAAGCAGATCACCGATGTCGCCGGCATGCCATATTTCATCGCAATCTTTAAAAAAATCAAAAATTCCGGGGTAAATCCAGCCGTGGGTATCAGATAACAGCCCGATGTTTTTCATTGGTGATCTGTATTACATGGTTCCACTGCTGTAGTTCGGAAGGTAGTGGTGGCCTGCATCATTCTTCAGGCTGAATCCGATGCTGGCATTCATCATGGTCCTTACTGCCAGGCCATTCAGGATGCCGGGTTCCCATTTTATTTTTCTGATCAGTTGAATGGCTTCTTCCGTACATCCGCCACCCAGCGGCCTGATCACCTCAATATTGGAGATCCTTCCGCTGGTTTCAACAACAAACCCCAGGACGACTTCGCCTGAAATACTTAGCCGGAAAGCTTCTTCAGGGTATCTGATATGATCCATGATAAAACGTGAAAAGGTCATCCCCGGCTTTTCAAATACCGGTACCGGTAATTTGTTCAGTTGATTGCTGGTATATATTATCATGCTGGTATCTGTGGGGCCACGGTATGGCTCTAATCGGTCAAAACCCTTATTTTTGAGGTTCCTGTTGTATTTTTTTATGTTGAACCTGACCGGGATGATCACATCAGCAATGATATTATTGGTGGATTTTACTGCCGGCCTGAACATGATCAGTTTGCATATTCTCATGGCTTCCCTGTCGAGTTCGGGCGATATCCCTTCTAACACCCTGTAATTCAAGGGATTTCCGTTTTCCAGCACAGTCAGTCCGATTTTTACGGTTCCTTCGGTTTTGTTTTCGAGGGCGGCCGGGGGATAGGTCATCTCATCGCAGATAAATTCCATCATCAGCGCATTGCCGCCATATGGAAGGGGTTCGGTATCCATCTGTGCCTTTATTGGGGCTTGTAAGAGGATAAACAGCAGGGCGGAAGCCATCAGGTATATCATCTTCCTGTTCATGGACAACGGGTAGTTCATGCTTTCAAATGTATAAATAAATATAATAAAAGTAAAGGTTATGCCAGGCATGTTTGATAATTGTGCGGGCTTTTCTTATTTTTACCGATAAATTCCGCCATGTTATACTTATACATATCCCTCGCACTGATAGGGGGTGCAGCAATTGCATACCTGTACGCCAAAATGCGTTCCACTTCTGCCATAAAAGAGCTTGAAAAAGAGCTGGCCATCAAAAAGGAAGGCATGGACCGGGCAGAAGCAGGCCTGCAAAAAGCCGAATCATTACTTGATGAAGAGCGAAAACAGGTGAATGCCCTTACCCAACAGCTTGCGGTAGCTGCAGAACGTGAGCGCTCGCTGAATGAACGTTTTGCTTCGCACAAAGAGGAACTCGACAAACTAAATGAAAAGTTCAGACTGGAGTTTGAAAATCTTGCCACCAGAATACTGAAGCAAAATACGCAGGAGTTCTCGCTGAGTAACCAGAAGAACATCAATGAAGTGCTGGATCCGCTCCGCCGGAGGATCGAATCTTTTGAGAAGACTGTAAGCGAAACCTATCAGAAAAACCTGAAAGACCAGGTTGACCTTAAGGCGGAGATCAAAAACCTCCATGAGTTGAATACAAAGCTGAGCGAAGAGGCGAATAACCTGACACGTGCCCTGCGTTCCGACACCAAGAAACAGGGGAACTGGGGCGAGCTTGTGCTCGAGCGACTGCTTGAGCGTTCGGGACTGATCAGGGGTGTTGAGTATATTATCCAGGAAACTTTTCGAAATGAAAAGGGTGAGATGATCCGTCCGGATGTTACCATCCGCTTGCCCGAAAACAAACATATCATTATTGATTCAAAGGTTTCCCTGATTGCCTATGAGGCTTTCATCAACAGTGAAACCGATCAGCAGAAGGAGAAATTTTTGAAAGCCCATGTCGAATCCGTTAAAGAACATGTGAAGAGCCTGGCAGAAAAAAACTATCAGATGGCTGAAAAACTTGATTCACCGGATTTTGTCCTGCTTTTTATGCCGCTCGAATCGGCTTTCAGCCTTGCCATCCAGCAGCAGCCCGACCTTTTTTCATTTGCCTGGGAGAAAAAGATCGTGATCGTGAGCCCGACCACGCTGCTGGCTACCCTGATGACGGTGGGTTCCATCTGGAAACATGAAAAGCAAACCAGGAATGCCCTGGAGATCGCCAGGCAGGGGGGGCGCCTGTACGATAAGTTTGTTTCCTTCCTGGCAGATCTCGAAAATCTTGGACGTCAGATTGAGAAATCGAGGCAAACCTATCTCGAAGCCCATAAAAAGCTAAGTTCAGGCAGTGGCAATATTATCGGTAAAGTAAGAATATTGCAGGATCTGGGCGCAAAGACATCAAAGGAGCTGCCTCCGGCACTATCTGATGAAGGATTCCAAGCTGAAGAAGATGAAAAAGGCGAATAGCATCCTGCTTCTTATCGCGGCTGTTTTCATTGTAACAGCCTGCTTCAACCTGAACAAGTTCAGCTTGTATAACCTTTCCGGACAATACAGCGGTACAGGTTTTACCAAATTACATGTGGCTGCCTTTAATGAAAGCGATGGGCAGGTGCGACTGTTTATTCCAATAGCGACGGATGATCTGGCCATTGAGAAAGATAAAGAAAGCGGGCGCAACTATACCAAAATGCAATTAAAATATGTGCTGATGGAATCCTATGAATCAAAACATATTCTCGACAGTGCCGGAATAATATATACCGACAGTCTGATCCGTTTTGGCGATAGTATTTTTACATTTGATATACAATATCCGGGCGATAAAAAATATATTCTGAAACTCAGCCTGACAGACCTGAACAGGGTGGAACAGATCGATAGATATCTTTTGCTTGACAACAGCGGGGGAAACAGTTCAGCCGGCTTTCTGATGATGGACATCAATAATGAGATCATGTTCGGAAATTATGCCGGCCCCGGCGAAGATTTTTATTTCAGGCTTCCAGGAGGATATTCCGGCAGTGTTTATGTCAGCTTTTACCAACGGGAGTTTCCAATTGCACTTCCCCCGTTTATGGAGGAGTCTGAGGTGAGTTTTGATTACAAAGCAGACAGTGTCTTTTTGGTCAGGGTGCAGGATGGTGCCAGCGAACTGCTTAGCCTTAAGCAGGAAGGTTTTTATCATTTCCGGACTGATACGAGCCAACAGGGTGGTTTTACCGTTTATTTATTTTATGATGGTTTTCCGGGTATCACCACCACAGGGCAAATGCTGGAACCTTTGCGTTATATTACCACCAAAAAGGAATACGAGGAGCTGGCCGCTGCCAGGGAGTTGAAACTTGCCATCGACCAGTTCTGGATCAGCAATGCCGGAAATGCAAGCAGGGCAAGGGCTATGATACAGAAATATTATGGCCGCGTGGAAGAGGCAAACATATTCTTTAGCTCTTACCTGGAAGGATGGAAAACCGACAGGGGGCTGGTATATATCATTTACGGTCCGCCGCGGATCGTCTACTGGGGAAATAACCTTGAAGAATGGCTTTATGGAGAAAAGGAACATTCCAATTCGATCAGGTTCCAGTTTGTAAAAGTGATCAATCCCTTTACTGAAAACGATTACAGCCTGATCAAGTCCCCTTCCTATAAAGAAAAGTGGTACAACATTGTCAATACCTGGCGCAAGTAGCGCTCTAAATCCGGAATTACCGCATCAGCAGCATTTTTCCGCTTGCCGGCTTTCCGTTCACATGGATCCTGTAAAAGTAGAGTCCGTTTTCAAGTCCGTCGGCCTGCCATTTGATCCTGTGCTCTCCGGCTGTCTGGTATGCGTTTATAGGTTTGTCGAGCAGCTTGCCATTCATGTCGACGATCTCGAGCATGACAAAGGCATCCTTTTTAAGCGAGTAGTTAATAATGGTATAGGTACTGAAAGGGTTGGGGGCGTTGCTGATGATAATGGAGTGGTTGGTATTCGGGGTTTCCGAAATATTCACCGGATCTGCCACTGCCAGGGCCTTGATACAGAAATTACCCGTATTGAGGTATCCCGACGGATCATCGTAATAATAGAAGTCTTCCCAGCCTTTGTCGGTCATATAGTAGCTTTCTCCGGGACTGGCTGATGATTCCACAAGTGTCCTCTGATCAGAACCAAGCAATACGGGTACAACGGAGGTCCGGTCATAGGGATGCCCGCCATCCGACAGTTGCAGGTAAACATAGAAATCGCCGGCATTTCCCACGGCAATTTCCTGATCAAGGGGAACAATATGAAATCCTGAATAATCGATCGTTCCGCTGATGCTGGCCAGTTCGCCACTGAGTTCGCCTCCGGTAAAATCATCATAGATTTTAACGGTATAGTCAACGTCGTGCACGGCGGTAAAAAAGCTGACCGCCCTGATCAATTCATTCTGAATGGCTGTAAATGCGTTAAAGGCTTCATCCGTATCTTCCTTGGTATCGCGCCAGCCATGATAGTCATGGTAATAAACATTCTGGTACTGCCTTGGTTCGACATTCCGGAAGGAGATGGCTCCCATTTCGGGGTGCTGGCAACTATGCTTGTCGTAGTATGATATCCAGAAATAACCGCTGTAGCCCCATGATGTTCCCCATGAATTCTTTACCAGCCAGGCTCCCGGCTCAGGAGCCTGTGTTTGGCGGTCGTCGTCCCAGCCGATGATGGCAACGGCATGGTTGGGTTCATCCGAAGTTGAAGGCGGCTGATAGTGATTGAATGAATTATCGATAAAGGAACCTTTGTAGCACATACAGGTTCCCAGTACTCCGTAATCCATGATGGCTTGTTTGATCAGGTCGATATTTTCAAGGTTTTCGCCTGCGACCAGCCAGATGATATTGGTGGGGTAGTAATAGTGGTAGTCGTCACTGTATCTTTCAGGCGGCGTGCTGTACGACTGCCCGTCGATGTCGCGTACGGCGCCTTCTATCCTTGCCAGGTAAGCGGAGGTTACCCGGTAATCGCCGCCATAGTGCACTTCAAGGCCGGCACCCGTTGGCGGGTCAATATCGTCGTTGTTGTGTTGGTTAAAGCCATTCCACCAGTCGAGATGATATTCGGCCAGGTCGGGTTCACCTGTTTCACCGGCTGCCGTCCATACACCGGTCATCATCAGGTTTCCCTCCATGGCCGCCATGGCGCCATGAGCCCAGCAGGTTCCTCCCTGCTGTGATTTTACACTGGTTACATAGTTTTCCCCTTCATAATCGCGAAGGTCAAAGGCCGAAGGTAACTGGGCCATAAAAAGGAGGGGGAGCAGGCTGAACAGGGATAGCAGCAATAGGTTTTTCATATTGTATCTTTTTTGATTAATTAATAACGGTAAAAATAAAAAAAAGCTTTGAAAAACGGATGGAAGTTGTGTGGGATATTGTCTGACATTGCGTCAGCTTGTTCGAACCGGGTTGTTTTCCAAAGCTTTTTAAAATGATTGCTTCAATATGAAGACAAGTGTATTTGCATAAAGGTTGCACGGGCTTATGTATTTTTTACCTTTGATGCATAATTCCTGTGTGATGGATAAAAAAAATCTGATATTCGGCATACGACCTTTGCTGGAGGCAATTGATTCGGGGAAGGACATTGACAGGGTGTTGGTGCAAAAGGGATTGCGTGGAGAGCTTTATGGCCGCCTTTCAGCCAGCCTGCGACAGCACGATATACCGCTACAGTATGTCCCGCTCGACCGTTTGAACAGGATCAGCAGGAAAAACCACCAGGGCGTGATTGCCTTTCTTTCCCCGCTGACATTTCATAAGCTGGAAGGCTTGCTCCCGGGTATCTTTGAGCGTGGCAGAACGCCGCTTATCCTGCTTCTCGACCAGGTTACCGATGTAAGGAATTTCGGTGCCATCGCGCGTTCGGCCGAATGTGCAGGTGCCGACGCTATTGTGATTCCGGCCAAAGGTGCCGCTGCCATCAATGAAGATGCGATGAAAACTTCAGCCGGGGCATTGAACCATATTCCCGTTTGCAGGGTCGACAGCCTGCGTGAGTCAATCGTTTTTTTGAAAGAAAGCGGACTGAAGATCGTTGCTGCCAGCGAAAAGGGCGATGTTCCCTATTACGGGGATGATTTGCGTTTACCGCTTGTGCTCTTGCTCGGATCGGAAGAGTCGGGGGTTTCCGCTTCGTTGCTGGCTTTGTGTGATTCGCTCGTGAAGATCCCGCAGAAGGGAAAGATTGCTTCGCTCAACGTTTCCGTTGCAGCCGGAATCCTTCTTTTTGAAGCGCTGCGTCAGCGAAATGCATAAAAAAACCCCGGATTAACGGGGTTTTTGGAAAGATCATAAGCGTTTTATCCTTTTTTCCTTGATCCTGGCCTTTTTTCCGGTCAGATCCCTGAGATAGAATATCCTGGCACGACGTACAACCCCTCTCTTGTTGATCTTAACAGAATCAATGAAAGGGGAGGAAACCGGAAAGATCCTTTCAACACCAATGCCACCCGAAATTTTCCTGACGGTAAAGGTTGCTGTCGGACCGCTTCCAACCCGCTGAAGTACTACACCCTGGAAATTCTGCAGGCGTTCCTTGGCGCCTTCAACGATCCTGTAAGTAACCGTGATGGTGTCGCCGGCCTTGAATTCGGGGATATCATTCATTTTGGTCATCCCGTCAACATATTGCATTATACTGTTCTTGCTCATGACAATGGTATTAAAATGGTTTTCGAAAAACGGCTGCAAAAATAGTTTGTTTTTGTTTAATAACAAAAATTGTTTTGTAAAAAATCAACCAAAATAAGATCAATAACGTGTGATCAGTGCGATATTATTAAAGGAATCAAGCTCATTGCCTTCCAGGAATACTGTATCACCGCCATAAGCAAGGTTGCGTTCGATCATTTCATCGATAATGTCGTCGACAACGTCTTTTTTGTCTTTTTCATCCTGACCTGCCGGTTCGATCATGCCGTTGACCAGCCTGGCAGGCTGATAAAAGCCTTTTTTTACAAAAAGTGTTCTTCCCCTGCCTTCCAGGATGGCTTTCCAGATATCGTTATAGTCGGTGAGGAATTTTCCCTGTCCGACGGCTTTTTCCAGTTCTTCCGTTCTTTTGGCATCCTTGTCATTTTTGATCCGATCCATCTCTTTCCAGGCATCCGGTATGATATGCTGCACCTCCTCATCATCCCTGTTGCGGTTAATATGTCCTGCAATCAGGTCTTTCCTGTCGGTAATTTTCAGGTAATGGTCAACATTGCGGGTCTCGGTTGCCAGGAGGATGGGCAGCGGATGTTCTTTAATGTTTTCAAGTACGATCTTATCCACCCTGTTGAAAAATTCTTCAATAAGGTTGTCCTGCCCTTTACTGGTTGTCATTTTTTTTCTGTCGGTTGTATAAAGCTTGTTTTCCAGGGGAAACGGCCCGGTGAATTCCTTAACCGCTTTATCGTTGAATGCTTCGATGAGCCTGGCTTTTTGCCTGCTGAGCACCAAAACGTAATAGGCGGTTTCGTGATGTATGGCCCTGACAAGGTCGCGGGTTGCAAAGGTATTATCGATCACAACCCTGTTGGTTACCTTCACGGGAAGGCGCGTAAAGCCTGCATAATCCCTGTTCACAAAAATGGCCAGGCTTTCCGTGTTCTGGCTGTGGTCAATGCGACCGGCAATACCATTGAGTTTTTCCATAACAGGCCATACAGATCTCTTGTCATAATCTTTGTACAATCTTTCTTCGGCTTCCTTAATAAGGTTTTTAAGCAATATGGCGTCTTTTTCATTATCGGGTTTTGACCTGTGGGTATTTAAGGTGATGGTAACACAGGATTCCTGCTGAATATCCTTTACTTTTTTCAGTACGTCGTTCATTGTTGATCATTTTAGTGAATAAATTTTTTATGATGTGCGGATAATAAGGCAACCGGAAAGCATTTTCAGCCGGCAAAGCCTTCATTCGCTGAGCAGGCCCGGTCTCCGCTCCCTCGTTCTCTTTATGGCCTGCTCCATTTTCCACTCCTCAATTTTGGCCTGGTGGCCCGAGAGCAGGATGCCGGGAACTTTCAGTCCTCTGAATTCCCTTGGCCGTGTGTATACAGGCGGGGCGAGCAGGTTATCCTGGAATGAGTCCGACAGGGCGGAGGTCTCATCACCCAGCACACCCGGGATTAACCTGATTATGGTGTCGGACAGTACGATGGCAGCCATTTCTCCTCCGCTCAGCACGTAATCACCAATGGAAATTTCCCGTGTTATATAAAGTTCGCGCACCCGCTCATCCACACCTTTGTAATGCCCGCAAAGCAGGATCAGGTTTTTCGAAAGCGAACATTCATTGGCCAGGGGCTGGTTTAACAGCATGCCATCGGGAGTGAGAAAAATCACTTCGTCGTAATTTCGTTGCTTTTTCAATTCATCCATGCACTTAGCAATGGGCTCTATGGCCATGACCATGCCGGCACCCCCGCCAAAGGCATAATCGTCAACGCTGCGGTGCTTGTCGCTGGTATATTCCCTGAGATCATGCAGGCAGATTTCAACGATCCCTTTATCAACAGCCCTTTTTATGATGGAATGGCTGAAAGGCCCGTCAAACATTTCGGGAAAGATGGTAATGATGTCAATTCGCATGATTATTCAAAAGTGGAAATCAACCGCAAAGATAGGGAAAATAAAAAAAGGACTGTGCAAAAAGCAGACGGGAAAAGCACAGTCCTTAACCAAATCTTATAACTTAATCAAAAAGCTATGCCAAATATAAGATAAATTCTTATTCAAAGTCAAGTTGTTTACCTCACAAAAACTCTACAATGGTTCCGGAGAACCATGAACAAATCAAAACAATTCTTGTTAAGAGTTTAATTACAAGTGCTTCCGTTTATGAGCCGGAAGATCAAAGATATTTATAACTTTGCGGATCAAAGCGGATAAAGTTAAAGAAAATTAACATCTTATAATTCTACTATGAAAAGGCTACTTTCAATTTTAACGATCCTGCTGGCTTCCGTGACGCTGGTTGCGCAGATTGCACCTGATAAGTATTATGTTCAGTTTACCGATAAAAATGCTTCACCATATTCCCTGGATGAGCCTGAAGCGTATCTTTCGCAGCGAGCCCTTGACCGTCGCGCTGCATTCGGGATTCCGGTTGACATGAAGGATATTCCGGTAAACCCGCAATACCTGCAGGCGGTGAAGGATGCCGGAGCAAATATTCTCAATCCAACGAAGTGGCTCAACGGTGTCAGCATTCAGACCACGGATCCGTCTGTTGTTGCTGCCATTGAAGTCCTGCCTTTTGTTGAAAATGTGATGAAATCGCCGGTCATGCCCGGAAGCATGACGGATGAAAAGCCTTTTTTCAGGGCCGAATCTTTTTCTTCCACGGCTCCCTATGCCGTTCATCCGCTAAAACAAGGTACTTATTATGATTACGGGCCTTCTCTGAACCAGATACAGATGCTTAAGGGCGACCAGATGCATGAACTGGGATACAGGGGATCAGGCCTGGTCATTGCAGTGCTGGATGCCGGTTTCAGCAATGCCGATGATCTGCCGGTTTTCGATTCGTTGTGGGACAATGGACAAATCCTGGGTACCCGTGATTTTATTGACGGTGGAGCGCTTACGTTTAACAAGCATTATCATGGCACCATGGTCCTCTCATGCATGGGAGGCAATTATCCGGGCCAGTTGGTCGGGACCGCACCCGAAGCTTCTTACTGGCTCTTCAGGACCGAGGATGGCGGTTCAGAATACATCATTGAGGAATACAACTGGGTGTCGGCGGCAGAATTTGCCGACAGTGCCGGTGCCGATATCATCAATTCTTCGCTGGGCTACAGCACTTTTGATGATCCTTCGCAAAACCATACCTATGACGACATGGACGGAAATACGACCCCCATCACCATCGGGGCCGATGTGGCTGCATCCCGTGGGATGGTCGTTGTGAACAGTGCCGGCAATTCCGGTACCAGTGCCTGGTATTATATTACGGCGCCTGCCGATGGCGACAGCGTTTACACCATAGGAGCTGTTAACTGGCAGGGCATTCCCGCCTCATTCAGCAGTAATGGACCCACGGCCGACGGCAGGGTCAAGCCCAATGTTGCAGCACAGGGTGAGGGCACTTATTTTGCATCCCCCGACGGGAGTTTCATCTATGGAAACGGAACATCATTTTCTTCGCCCATCATTGCGGGGATGATGGCGTGCCTGTGGCAGGCAAACCCCGACATGAACAACATGGAACTTCTGAATGCCATACAGGCCAGCGGCACACTGGCTGCCAACCCCGACAACAAGCTTGGCTACGGCATACCCGATTTTATGCTGGCCCATAATATACTTACGGTAATCGACGGATATGAACAACCGCAAACAGGCATACTTACCCCATTTCCAAATCCGTTTAACAGCGCTTTTGAAATCAGGCTGGCTTCAGATATTTCAGGAAGGGCAAAGCTTATCATTACCGACATCAGCGGACGTGTAATGCATGAAAGCGAATACCTGACAACAGCCGGCGAAAACCGACTCATGATCAGCGGGCTTGATGATCTGAAAGCCGGGATCTACCTTTTAAAACTAGAACTCGATTCAGGGGTAAGAACCGCCAAAGTGGTAAAAAAATAAGGCTTTGTGTTATAGTTTCAGGTCCCTGACGATGGCAGCGATCTTGTCCTCCAGTTCCCTGTGAATCTTGTCGTAATCTTCAATATTTTCAAGTTTTCCTTGAACCCCAAAGTAGAATTTTATCTTTGGTTCGGTGCCTGAAGGCCGCATGCTGATTTTGCTGCCGTCTTCAAGGAAAAATTGCAGCACATTGGATTTAGGCAGGTTTATTTCTTTTTGCTTTCCGCCGGTCACATCCTTTTCCATTCCCGTCAGGTAGTCAAAGATCCTTACCACCTTGCTGTTGTTGATCGTTTGCGGCGGATGATCCCTGAATTTGGCCATGATTGCCCTGATCTCCTCCGATCCGCTGATCCCTTTTTTTACAACGGAGATCAGACTCTCGTAGTAGAAGGAAAACGCACGATAAATGTCCAGCAATATGTCGAAGATGGTTTTTCCCTCTGAGGCTGCCCATGCAGCTGCTTCGGCGATGAGGGCGCAGGCGCTGACCGCATCCTTGTCGCGAACAAAATCGCCGGTCATATACCCATAGCTTTCCTCGCCACCGATAATAAAGGTCTTTTTTCCTTCATTTTTCCTGATAATATCAGCGATCCATTTGAACCCTGTCAGAACATCATAACTTTCCACGCCGTATTTTCCGGCAATATCGCTCAGCAATTCGGATGTTACAATCGTTTTAACGATGAATTCTTTTCCTTTGATGAGACCTTTTTCATGCCATTTACGCAAAACATAGTAAAACAGCACCGCAGCAGTCTGGTTGCCGTTAAGCATTACAAAGCGGCCATCATGATCCTTTACGGCGATACCCACGCGGTCGCCATCGGGATCGGTAGCCATCACCAGTGAAGCTCCTTCCTCCATGGCTTTGTCAATCGCCATTTTCAAAGCGGAAGCCTCTTCAGGATTGGGCGATTTAACGGTGGGGAAATTCCCGTCGGGGATGGCCTGTTC
>CAYOLA010000009.1:0-22461 GCA_964404735.1 uncultured Bacteroidales bacterium | reverse complement strand
TAAAGGGGGTGAGGTGTTGTGATGCCTGCGGACTGTGCGAGCATATACCAGGCATTGCCGGCAATAAAACTCCAATGCAAGCCCTCCCCCATTTTAATTCTCACCAAAGCCCTATCTATAAAGGACTATATCGCTTCATAATAAATTATCACGGATACTACTGATTCTGAACTCTGACTCGTCCCCTGTCCCCCGCACCTCGTCCCTGAGCCTGCCCTGAGCTTGCCGAAGGGCACCTCGTCTCCCGCACCTTAATTTAACCATGTAACCCCCGATTCTCGGGGCAGGCATGTAACCCCCGATTCTCGGGGCAGGCATGTAACCCCCGATTCTCGGGGCAGGCATGTAGCCCCCGATTCTCGGGGCAGGCATGTAGCCCCCGATTCTCGGGGCAGCCATGTAGCCATGTAACCATGTAACCATGTGGCCATATAGCCATTTAACCATCTTTCAATAACAAATATCTTTGTTAAATATAATTTATCTCAATATATTTGCAGCCTCAGATATTCACCATTAAAAAACTATCAATAATGGATAATCATGACAAAGGGATCAATTCAAAACTGGTCCATGCAGGCGGATTTAAGGATCCCCTGGGTAGCGCCACCACGCCGATCTATCAATCATCAACCTTTTCTTTCCGGAATTCGGATCATGGCGCGCAGTGTTTTTCGGGCGAGAGCGATGGTTATATCTATACCCGTATCGGCAATCCCACCATCGGGGAACTGGAAAATGCCGTGGCCACCCTGGAAGGAGGCTATGGCGGTATTGCCACGTCATCGGGCATGGGGGCGATCACCAGCGTATACATGTACTTCCTGGGTGCGGGCCGGCATCTGCTTGCGCACGAAGCCCTTTACGGACCGGCCAGGAATGTGGTGGAAACCCTGTTTTCGAAATTTGGCGTAGAATACAGCTTTATCGATACCACCGACCTTTCGCAGGTAAGGGATGCCATCCGTCCCAATACCGGGCTGATCTATACCGAAACGCCTGCCAACCCGACCATCGGTATCACCGATATTGCCTCCCTGGCAGAGATTGCCCGCGAACACGCTGTTCCTTTGTGTGTCGATAATACCTTTTGCAGCCCTTACCTTCAACGCCCCCTTGAACTGGGTGCCGATGTGGTGCTGCACTCCATGACCAAATTCATCAATGGCCATGCCGATATCGTTGCCGGCATGATCGTTGCCAAAACGGAGGAACATTACAGGGGCATCCGTCCGGTGATGGTAAACATGGGATGCAATATGGACCCGCATCAGGCGTTTATGACAAGAAGGGGATTGAAGACGCTGGGGATACGGATTGAGCGTGCCCAGGAAAATGCCATGAAGGTTGCCCGCTATCTCGAAGAACATCCGAAAGTGGCGTGGATCAGGTACCCGGGATTGGAGTCGCATCCGCAATATGCGCTTGGCAAAAAGCAAATGGACGGCCCCGGTGCCATGATGAGTTTTGGCCTCAAAGGCGGATTTGCGGCCGGCAAAAAGATGATGGACAGTGTAAGGCTCGCCCTGCTGGCAGTATCACTCGGAGGCATAGAAACACTGATACAGCATCCCGCCTCCATGACCCACGCCCGTATGTCGCACGATGCCAAAATTAAAGCAGGCATCAGCGACGAACTGGTGCGGCTGTCGGTTGGCATTGAAGACTGTGCCGACATCATCGATGACCTGGGGCAGGCCCTCGAAAAGGCTTAAAACCGGGCCGGCCTGTAAATGGCTGCATGAACCTTAAAAAATTGTTGTAGTTTTATTGTTAATTCTGCATTAATGATAAAAAGATTTGCATACGGTTTTTTGTTTTTGACGCTGTTTTCCCTGTTGGCCGTGCAGGCCCTGCCGCAACGGGTGGCCCTGGTGCTGAGCGGCGGGGGAGCACGCGGCCTTGCCCATGTCGGGGTGCTGAAGGCACTGGAAGAAAACGGCATCCCCGTCGACTATATCGCAGGTACCTCCATGGGCGCCATCGTCGGCGGACTATACGCCGGCGGCTGCTCACCCGATTCCATTGAAAAGATACTCACATCGGGCGATTTTATGAGGTGGTCGGCAGGGATCATCGAAGATAAATATACCTATTATTTCAAACAACAGGCGGCTGATGCTTCCTGGATCAGCGTAAAATTCAATTATAATGATGTGACCCGGCGAATCTCCACCCGTCTGCCTGTTAACCTTATCGCTCCCTATGAAATGGATTTCAACGCCATGGAGCTGTATGCCGGGGCCAGCGCGGTGGCAGCATACGATTTTAACGCGCTTTTTGTTCCTTTTCGCTGTGTTGCCGCCGATATCAATGCCAACCGCCAGGTAGTTTTTTCCAGCGGACAGCTCGGAACTGCCGTACGGGCATCCATGACCTATCCCTTTTATTTCAAGCCCATACAGATCGATGACATGCTGTTGTTCGACGGAGGGATGTACAATAACTTCCCTTCGGATGTGGCCATTGAGGCATTTAACCCTGATGTGGTCATCGGCAGCAAGGCAGCAGGTAATTATGCCGCTCCCTCAAGCGATGACCTCATCTCACAGTTGCAGAACATGCTGATGATGCCTTCGGATTATGAACTTGATCCTTCCGGCGGCATCCTGATCGAACATGACCTTTCGAACCGCTCCCTCTTTGATTTTTCAAGGGCGCAGGAGATCATCGCAGTGGGTTACAAAACGACCCTCGACAGCCTGGAGGGGATCAGGCGGCTGGTTTCGCGCAGGGTGCCGCCCGCTGAGGTGCAGCAGGCCCGTGAACAGTTCCTGGAAAAGATCCGGCCATACCAGGTCGATTCCATCATCATCAAAGGACTTAACAGGAAACAGTCGATAAATGTACAGCGGCTTTTCAAACAAAAGGAAAAAGTGATCAGCCTTGAGAAAATAAAAATGCAATATTTCAAGCTGATCGCCGATGACCAGATATCATCCATCTTTCCGGAACTGGAATTTAATCCGGCTTCCGGTTTCTACGACCTGAACATGAATATCGGCAAATCAGAGAGTTTTGTTGCCGATATGGGCGGCAATATCAGTTCCGGCACTTCCAATACGGTTTTTGTAGGGCTCGAATACCGCTATTTTGGCAGACAGGCCATCAGCCTGAAAACAAATACCTATATCGGTAATTTTTACAATTCGTATATGCTGGCCGGAAGGGCTGATTTTCCTTCGCGTATCCCCTTTTTCATGCAGGCGGGATATGTTTACAACAGTCGCAATTACTTTAAAAACACTACTTATTTTTTTGACGATATTACGCCTGCTTTTCTCATATGCAAGGAGAATTTCGGCTATTTCGATGCGGGCATCCCTGCCGGGCAGAGAGGGAAACTGGTTTTCGGACTGAACTTTGGCGGTCGCAAGGATGAGTATTACCAAACAAATGTTTTCAGCAGGTCAGACACGGCCGATATTTCAAGTTTCGAAAATATTATGCCGGCTGTGCGGTTTGAGATCAATTCGCTCAACAGGAAACAATATGCCAGTGCCGGGGTCAGGTTCATGACCGAAGTTGCATTTACCGAAGGCAGGGAGATCCATACACCGGGTTCATCTTCTCCCGACCGTTCGGAGTCGAAGCACTACCGCGATTTTTACTCCTTGCGGCTGCTGTACGATAATTATTTCGAACATTTTGGGTCTTTATCACTTGGCTTTTATGGAGAGGCACGGCTGTCGAACCAGCCCTTTTTCGATAATTATACTTCTTCTGTGCTGGTTGCATCGGCCTTTCAGCCGGTTGCCGAGAGCAAAACCCTTTTCCTGCCGAAATACAGGGCCTATAATTATGCCGCTGCCGGATTGAAAATGATCGTGGAGCTGTACCGAAAACTAGATTTTCGCCTCGAAGGCTATCTCTTCCAACCTTACCAGGAGATCCTCGCCGATGAAAACATGAAACCATATTACGGAAAAGAATTTTCGAACCGTTCCGTCATTGCATCCGCCACCCTGGTCTGGCACAGCCCCCTGGGGCCCCTCAGCGGCGGGGTGAACTATTACGACAGGAATAACGATAAGCTTACGGTGTTTTTTAATTTTGGATATATCCTCTTTAACAGAGCGGTTGGCAATTAGGGCTTTCGCATCCCCCATTGTTCCCTGTTCCATACGAATGAAAAAGATTTTGCACGATATAAATAATTGTTATTTTTGCAATCCTTTAAAATATGCAAGCCCGTTAGTCTTTCATTAGACACATTAATTCAAATTACCGAATGGAAAATAAGAAAGCCAAAGATCAGAATCCGGAGAAAAATCAGCATCCGGAGGAGAACATCCGCACCGAAGAGAATGCCAGCCAGGAAATAATGCCTGAGGAAAATAAACTGCATGCCGGCCCGGAGGATACAGGCAGCGAAGAGGCCACGCCACCTTCTGAGAATACTGCCGATGAAAGTAAGGCGTCAGTGCCTGAGCCGGAGATAAGCCCTGCAGATGCCGATCAGCCAATGCCCCAAGCCGAAAAAGAGGCTGTGCCGGAAGCAGAGGCGGAAGCCGAAGATACCGGATCCCCTGGGAAAGGCGAAACGGCTGCCGATCCCCCATCTGAATCTGCAGCGCCGGAACCCCCGGTGTCTGACACCGGCGAAGCCGGGGTTGCCGAACCCCCTGATGAGGAAAAACCTGCCGTTGAAGCGGAGGCTGCCGAACCCCCTGATGAAGAAAATCCTGCCGTTGAAGCGGAGGCTGCCAAACCTGCTGATGAAGAAAAACCTGCCGCTGAAGCTGAGATCACTGCTGAAGAAGCCGCTGCTCCCGAAACGCCCGAAGAAACTGCCGAAGCCGAAAAACCTGCATCAGAACCCGAAGGTGAAAAGGAAGACGTGGATGTGAAGGAAGAAGCGGCAGAAGAAGAGGATGAAGATAAGGAGGATGATCATGATGGGAATGATGGTGATGAGGAAGATGACGATAATGATGAACCGTATGAGGAATACAATGCCGGTGAGTTGGTTGCGAAACTCGAGGAACTGGTAACCAACGAGGATGTAATGGCCATCAAGAGCAGGGTAGCCCTCATAAAGGTAGCCTACCTGAAAAGCCGGAAGGAAGAGAAACAGGCCGCCCTTGACAAATTCCTTGAAGAGGGCGGTGAAGAGGCCGAATTCAGTGAAGAAGAGAACAAGCTGGATGAGCGATTCAATCAGGCTTTTGATAAATACCGCCAGAACAAGGCCCGCTACAACGAGCGGCTTGAACAGGTAAAACTCGATAACCTCCGCAAGAAAAAAGATATACTTGAGAAACTAAAGGAACTGATCGGTTCCGAAGAGTCGCTGAAAAAGACCTACGACGAATTCCGCGCCCTGCAGGCAGAATGGAAGGAGATTGGTGTGGTGCCTACCGGCGAGGTTTCCATGCTCTGGCAAAACTATCATTTCCTGGTTGAAAAGTTCTTTGACAAGGTCAAGATCAACAAGGAGCTTCGCGACCTCGACATGAAGAAGAACCTGGAACTGAAGATCAATCTTTGTGAAAAGGTCGAAGAACTGCTGCTCGAAAGCAGCATCATCAAGTCATTTAAGGAATTACAAAAATACCACGAGGAGTGGAAAGAAACAGGCCCCGTACCGCAAAGCCAGAGCGATGAAATTTGGGAACGCTTCAAGGCTGCCACGGATAAGATAAATGAAAGGCGCAGGGAGCATTATGAACAACTGCAGCAGGAACAGGAAAAGAACCTGCTGGCAAAGACCAATCTTTGTGAACAGGCTGAGGAACTGGCGGCCGTGATCCCCGATAATATGAAAGGCTGGCAGCAACAAACTGCCAAAATCAATGAGCTTTTTAAACTCTGGCGAAGCATCGGCCGGGCACCGAAGAAGCAGAATACCGAAATTTGGGAGCGCTTCAAGGGAAGCCTCAACGCATTTTTTGCCAATAAGAAAGAATTCCTGAATTCGATAAAACAGGAACAACTCAACAATTACAACCTGAAGGTCGACCTTTGTGTGCAGGCCGAAAATGTCAGGGACAGCAGCGACTGGAAGCAGACTACCCAGGAGCTTATCAGGCTGCAGCAGGAATGGAAAAAGATCGGCCCGGTTCCGAAAAAGCATTCCGACAAGATATGGAAACGGTTCAGGGCTGCCTGCGATGAGTTTTTTAATAATAAATCTGCCCATTTCTCGAATGTTCATGAGAATGAACAGGAGAACCTCGACCGGAAACTCGCCCTTATCGAAAAAATTGAAAAATTTGAATTTGAAGAGGATAAGTCCAGGAACCTCGACATCCTCAAAGGTTTCCAGCGTGAGTGGATCGAAATCGGCTTTGTCCCCATGAAGGAAAAGGAACGCATACAAAAGCAGTTTCGTGAAGCCATCGATGCCAGGCTTAATGAGCTTAAGATCAGTGCTACCGAGCTCAGCAAGGCCAGCTATGAGTCGCGCATGGATGCGCTGAAAGACTCACCCGATGCCGGCAGGGTTTACCGCAAAGAGATCACTTTCCTGAACAACAGGATCAGCCAGATGCGTGATGACGTGATCCTTTGGGAGAATAACCTGGGCTTTTTTGCCAATTCTAAAAAGGCCGATATCCTCAAGCGAGAGTTTGAGCTGAAAATTGAAAAAGCCAAACAGGAACTGGCTGCCATGGAAGCAAAAGTGAAATACCTGCGAAAAATGTCGGCCGGTTGATGCATTAACCAGGCATTTTCTTTTTCTGTTATCTTTGTTGTATGCCAGGCAATACTATCGGGAAACTATTCCGTTTAACCTCTTTTGGTGAATCACATGGTCCTGTTATGGGGGGGGTGATTGACGGTTGCCCTGCCGGGATCACGGTTGACATGGCATTGATCATGAAGGACCTGCTGCGCCGGCAGCCGGGGAAAGGCACCGGAAGCAAAAGAAAGGAACCCGATATTCCCCGTTTCCTTTCGGGTCTGATCGATAACACAACCACCGGTGCGCCCATCGCCTTTGTCATTCCGAACGAGGATCCTGACCCGGCCGATTATGAGGGTTTGAAGGAATACTACCGTCCTTCACATGCCGATTATACCTATCACCGTAAATACGGCCTTGATGATCATCGCCTGGTGCACCGGGCATCGGCACGTGAAACGGCCGTGCGGGTTGTTGCGGGGGCCATCGCCAAACAACTGCTGGCCAGGTCGGGTATTTTCATTGCCGCCGTTTGCGCCCGCATCGGCCCCCACGCCACCGGGCGTGAGTTTTCTTTTGAAGAGATGGAGATGGCGGCATCAACAGAAATGCAATGCCCCGACGAAAAGGTTGCGGCGCAGATGAAAAAATACCTTTCCGGCCTTCGCCGTGAGGGCGACAGCTCGGGTTGTGAGGTACAGGCCGCTGTTGCCGGATTGCCGCCCGGCATCGGAACCCCCGTATATTATAAACTGGAGTCGGCGCTGGCTGCAGCCATGTTGAGCATCAATGCCGCCGTGGCCTTCGACTATGGCAGCGGCAGGCTGGCAGCCGGCATGAAGGGCTCCGAATACAACGATGAATTTATCATCAGGGATGGCGGCATACGCACTGCTTCGAACAGGAGCGGCGGCATACAGGGGGGTATCTCCAACGGCGAAGAGCTTCGTTTCAGTGTCACTTTCAAACCCATTCCGGGTATTGCCAGAGAGCAGCAAACCGTTACGCGAAAGGGAATGCCTGCCACCATCAGTATTGGCGGCAGGAATGACGTATGCGCCGCGCCACGCGTAGTGCCGGTGGTGGAGGCTATGGGCGCCCTGGTTTTGCTGGATCAGTTCTTGCTTAATAAGGCAACCCGATAGAGCAGGGGGTTGCGAAATTTTCGCCCGATAATATCCCTTTCTTATATCTTCAGGCCTCTTTTCACTAAGGCTTCAGCATATCTTTGACATTCCCGAATCTGCCGTCGACCTGCGCCGGTTCCAGCCCCAGAATAGCGGCCATGAGGGGATACAGATCCACATTGTCGAATACCGGGTGGATATGTCCTTTTTTAAAGGCCGGGCCGCTGGCATAAAAGATGGCGTGCATGTCGGTATTGCGGTTATCATAGCCATGGTCGCCGAGGCTGCCCGGGTGGTCGTCCCTTTGTGTTTTCAGACGCCATGCGCTGTCGGCACAAACGATGATGTGGGCGCAACGCGGGTGTGTCCCGTAGTTGAGCCTTTCCGGAACCTGCCCGGCTTTCCATGCCGAGAAGTGCTTTCCTGCCTGCAGGGCTTCATACAATGAATCAACACAGCCTTCGGCGGCCCAAATGCTGAAGTTGGGGTTGTATCCCTGCAGATCGGCAATCCAGCCTTCTTTGATGTAGTCTTCCAGGTATTCGGTTCGTTCCGGGTCGGATGCCTGCATGCCGTGGTCGGAAGTGATGATGAGGTTGATCTGCCCTGCAATCGGAAGTGCTTCAATTTTGCTGATGTATACCCCCAGCAGGCTGTCCTGGTACATGATCATTTTGTTGGTCTCTTCCGAGAACGGCCCGTAAATATGGCCTGAGCGGTCGGGTTCGTGCATATACCACATGATCAGTTGGGGGCGTTCCGGTTCGGGCAGCTGCAGCCATGCGATCACCGAGTCGATGCGCTGGGTATAGGGGAAGTCATGTTCGTATTTTTTGAAGATGGAAGGATGGTATCCCTGCACGGGGGCTTCGGAGCCGACCCAGAAATAGGATGCACTGCGCATGCCCTGTTTTTCGGCGGTGACCCAGATGGGTTCCCCTCCGTAAAAATAACCGTCTTCAACGGCTTGTCTGTCGCGCATCCGGTAGTGCCTGTCGCCGGCCGGGTCGTAAAAGTTATTGAGTACAATGCCGTGATGGTCGGGATAAAGGCCTGTGGCCATGGTATAATGGTTGGGGAAAGTACTGCTGGGAAAGGCCGGCCTGAGCGAGACCGCCTTTACGCCCGTGGCCGCAATGGCATCCAGGTTGGGTGTGGGGATGCTGTCGGGGTAATCCCAGCGAAAGCCGTCCATTGAAAGAACCACCAGGTAAGGCTTCTGTTGCTCCTCAATACGGCAGCAGGAGGCCAGTAAGAGGAAAGGCAGGAAAAGGATGATGAGCTTTTTCATTCGTTTCATTATAATTTGTTGTATTGGCTTGAATTTATTGTAAGGCAAAGATAAAAAAAGCCGCCTGCGGACAGGCGGCTTAACATTATTAACTTAAAATTAAGCGTGAATGCAATGAATTAAAAGAATATCTTCCAGCCGAAGCTGAAGGTGCGGCCGAAACCGTAGAAGCCGCGCAGGCTGGCTTCGTCGTGGCCTTTGCCGTCGTTGGCTTTCACCCAGTACTCCTGATCGAAAACATTGTAAACGTTGATCCCAAAGCGTGAGCCGAGGCCGGCAAATTGAAAATTGTAACCGGCGTAAAAATTGGTGATCACCCACGAAGGTACCTTATAGGCCTGTTCGCGGTCGTTCTCGTCGTTACGGCTGGCGGGGTCAAAGTTGGCATAGAAATTATCATAGTAGATAATATCCAGCCCGAGGTCGAATTTCTTGTAAGGGTTGTACTGAAATTTAATACCGAGTTGCGTTTGCGGTGCATCGCCCACTTTCAGGCCTTTTGAGAAAACCTTGGTGGTATCCTGCACGAAGGTTTGGTCATCGGTGTTGATGGCTTCCACGTCGTTGGTCCATTCCCAGTTGCCGATGGCGGCCAGCAGGCCGATATCGAATACGTCGGTAACATGGGCCAGGGCTTCGATTTCAATACCCATATGGGTTGCATCCAGGCCGGTGATGAAGGAGCGGATGTCCTGACCGCCCGAGCTAAAGGCCCTGGAAAGCAGCGATTTATCTTTCCACATGGTGTAATAACCATTGATGTTGGTGTTAAAATACCTGCTTTTGTAGCCGTATCCGAGTTCAAAACCGATTACTTTCTCATTCACCAGGTCTTCGGTACTGAGATCGTTGGTATAGTTGGGGTAAAGGAAGTTGAAGTCGGGAGCCTTGGAATAATACCCGGCATTGGCGAAGATATTGTGTTGTTCGTTGATGTTGTAGTTGGCGCCGATCTTCCCGTTGTAACCGAGCTGGCTCAGCACATCGCTTTCGATATCGGTTACATAGTTATAACGGTCGATCCTCTTGTACCAGGTGTTGGAGAGTGTGCCGGCGATAAAGGCGGCAAAGTTCCCCGAGGTGTATTCCAGTTGTGCAAAGGCGCCGCCGTACCTGACAAGCCCGTCGTTGTCGTATGCGATTTTGTCGCCCACCATCATGATCTGGTTCCTGCCGGCTACACCGTCAATGGCGTATTTGTATTGTTCAAAGTAGAAGTCGCCGCCCATCAGGTCGCGAACTTCCCTGTAGTGTTCACCTTTATAGGAGCGGCCGTCGATGCCAACCATCAGGTTGAGTTTGTCGCTCAGGTCGATTTTCAATGTCGATAGTATGCCATACCAGAAGTGGTTGTTAACAGAGTTGCGAAGGATGCTCCTGGATTGGCTGAGTGTGTCGCCGTCTAATACCAGGGTGGTGTCGATGCCGGTGTTAGTGGAGTTCCAGTCAACAACTTCGTCCCAGTCGATCTGGCCGGTAGGGGTATAGTTGGCCCATTTTCCCAGCGGGCCTGAGCCGCCGCCGTTGCCAGTTGAGATATAGGCGGAGGTGGCAAGAAAGACTTTATCGCTGATGTCGTAGTACCAGTTCAGGGCAAACTGCGGTTTGTGGTAGTAATTTACCCTTTGGTTGAGCTCTTCACCATTGCGGTATCCCCAGTCGGAATTGTATTTTGGACCCCATTTGTCGATCTGTTCCTTCGTGAGCCATGAGCTGCGCTGTCCGTGCTGTTGCGGTGCACCGATTGCGGTAAAGGCCAGTTTGTGGGCTTTGCCGACGTCCTGGCTTACCGAGAGGTAATAGCTCCATGCATCAACCCAGGTGGCGGGGATATAACCTTCGCCCCAGGTGCGTGACCCTACAAAATAAACTGCGGTTCCTGTCTCCATCTTGCCGGTGGAAAGGCTCAGGGTCATCTTTTGTGTGCCGTAGTCGGTTACTTCATATTTGAAGGATCCGCCTTTTTCAGCTTCGGTGGTTTTGGTGATAATGTTCATGGTACCACCGATGGAGTTAATGGCCAGTTTGGAAGCGCCCAAACCACGCTGTACCTGGATCTGGCTTGTAGCATCGCCCAGACCTGCCCAGTTCGACCAGTAAACCCAGCCGTTTTCCATGTCGTTAACCGGAATACCATTGATGAGCACGGCAACATTACGCTGGTTAAAACCACGGATGTTCACGCTGGCGTCGCCGTAGCCGCCGCCCTGCGGAGAAGCGAATACACTGGGGGTGAAGTCGAGGATGTTGGGAAGGTCACGTGCGCCCAGCCTTTCTTCGATCTGCTTTGATTTAACGGTTGAAACGGCAACAGGCGTCTTCCTGTCGACGGCAACGGATGCGATCACCTTCACCTCATCGAGGCCAATGGAGGTCGATTTCACGGGAATTACGCCCAGGTCGGTAACCTGCCCGTCTTTAATGGTAAAATCGATCCTTGTTTCCTGATAACCGATAAAGCGGATAAGCAGCGTATGCTTTCCGGCGGGTGCGGAAAAGCTGAAGCTGCCGTCAAGACCGGCAGTGGTGCCCAGCATGGTGCCTTCCACCGCGGCGGTTGCTCCCAACAGACCCTCGCCTGTGTCAGCATCACGAATGACACCCTTAATCGTACCTTGCGCAATTACAGCGCCGGATAGCAGCACGAATGCCGCTAACATCAGAATTTGGTAAAATTTTCTCATGGTTGTGAATTTTGGTTTAATAATTTTGGCGTAAATGTAAATAGGATAATACATCGGCTTGTTAAAAAAATGTTAACATTGCCTGCGTGTCATCAACCTTATATAAAATAGTGGTTTAAAATGAGCAATTTAGATGTTTATATCTTGTTGAAAATATCGAAATTTAGAAAAAATCCAAATAATCTACCGGCCGGATACGCTTCCGCTGCGCGGAAGTTTAGGGGGACGGGGGACCCTTCGACAAAGTTTATCCTGAACGAAGTGAAAGACCCAGGACAGGCTCCGGGGCGAGGAAATGAGCAATTTCTCTTCGTTTTGTGATAACAACCGTTCCGGCTACAGTTCAGATTTCAGATTTCAGATTTCAGAATTCAAACGGACAATCTTCCGCGCAGCGGATGCTCCCTCGAACCTGATTTTACATGCAGTATCTCTTCGTTTTGTGATAACAACCGTTCCGGCTACAGTTCAGATTTCAGATTTCGCAGCCCTGTCTTAACATTCCATTGTGAAAAAGTTATTCATACACAATAATGTGTGCATGTGCTTCGTCCGTATTTTTGTGCCCGTAAACGCATGTTGATGGATATTATAAAAAGAACTGCCGCAATTATCTTCACAGCCATACTGTTTTCCCAGGGTCATGCCTGCCTGGCGCAGCAGAAGATCACGGTGGAAGAATATATCATGACCTACAAGGATGAGGCCATGCAAAAGATGAAGGAATACGCCATCCCCGCTTCCATCACGCTGGCGCAGGGTATCCTGGAGTCGGGAAGCGGTAACAGCGAGCTGGCACGCAAGGCCAACAACCATTTTGGCATCAAGTGCCATAAGGGATGGACCGGCAAGACTTTTTACATGGATGATGATCACAAGAACGAATGTTTCAGGAAATATAAATCGCCGGGCGAATCCTTCCGCGATCACTCTCTCTTTCTGACCCAGCGCGAGCGATATGCCGGCCTTTTCAGGCTCGACATTTATGATTACCAGGCATGGGCGCACGGGCTGAGCAGCGCAGGCTATGCCACCAACCCGCGTTACCCGCAACTGCTCATCAAGATCATCGAGGAGAACCGGCTGTATGAGTTCGATCGCGGCCTTACCCCCGAGTACCTGGCTGCCGCGAAGGAGTCGGGGAAAGAAGACTCCGGGTCCCCGGGGCAGGGATTGAAGCAGGTGCCGCAGCCCTCGCAATTCGAACTTGTCGAGATTTGGGAAACGGGCCGTAAAGTATATGCCAACAATGGCGTTAAATTCATTTTTGCACGCGCCGGCGACACATTTTCGGCCATCGCCGCCGATTTCGAAATCTATTCATGGCAACTGCCGCGCTACAATGAGCTTGACAAGAACGCTACCCCTTCCGAAGGGCAGATCCTTTACCTCAGCAAAAAAAAGCGCAGTAACAGGGAAGCCGGCCCGCATACTGTCAGGCCCGGCGAAAGCATGCACCACATTTCACAACTTTATGGCGTACGCCTGAAACGCTTGTACAAAATGAACGGCCTGGAAACAGGAACGGAAGTGGCGGCAGGCCGCGTGCTGAAACTGAAATAGGCCCGGACCGCTGCGGCCGGGCGCATCCCGGTGATTGCCGGCCGCGGGGCAATACCCTCTGTTATCAGGCTGTTGAAAAAGTATGCAGAATGCGGCTGCAGCCAGCCTTAAAAAAATTACTTTTGCCGCCAAAGCAACAACGATGGGAAAGGATATCCTCAGCGATCTGAACGATGCCCAGCGCCGGGCCGTGGAACATACCGAAGGGCCTTCGCTGGTCATTGCCGGCGCAGGATCGGGGAAAACCCGGGTGCTGACCTACCGGGTGGCACAACTGCTGCAACTGGGCACAGACCCCTTCCATGTGCTGGCACTCACGTTCACCAACAAGGCCGCCCGCGAGATGAAGGAACGTATCGTGGCCCTGGTGGGTGATAAGGATGCCAGAAATGTGTGGATGGGAACCTTTCATTCCATATTTGCCCGTATTCTCAGGGTGGAAGGACACCGGCTGGGATATCCGTCGAATTATTCCATTTACGATACCGAGGACTCCAAAAAGCTGCTGCGCAATATCGTTAAAGAAATGAACCTCGACCCCAAGACATACAACCCGGGGGCCATCCTCAACCGCATTTCGGGCGCCAAGATCAGCATGATCGCCCCGCGGGAATACAACAACGATTTTGAACTGACCAATGCCGACACCATGGCAGGAAAGCCTAAAACGGGTGAAATATTCAGCGCTTATGCCGCCAGGCTGAAAAAGGCCGATGCCATGGACTTCGACGACCTGCTGGTGAATACCTACATGCTGTTCAGGGATTTTCCCGAAGTGCTTTATAAATACCAGAAACGCTTCAGGTATATCCTCGTCGACGAATACCAGGATACCAACCACGTTCAGTACCTGATCATCAAGAGCCTGGCAGCCGATACCGAAAACATCTGCGTGGTGGGCGACGATGCCCAGAGCATATATGCATTCCGCGGGGCGAACATACAGAATATCCTGAATTTCAAGAAAGATTATCCCGACCTGGAAATTTTTAAACTCGAACAGAATTACCGCTCGAGCGGTGTCATTGTGAAGGCTGCCAACAGCGTGATCAAAAACAACAAGGATCAGATCAGCAAAACCATCTGGACGCATAACGACGAAGGCAGGCGTGTATCCCTGGTCAGGGCGGCCAGCGATACGGAAGAAGGCATCATGATTGCCGATGCCATCTTCCGCGAAAAAATGAACCAGCAGCTGCCCAATGCCAGCTTCGCCATACTATACCGTACCAACGCGCAGTCGAGGTCGTTCGAAGAGTCCCTGCGTAAGCTGAACATTCCCTATCGTATCTACGGCGGGCTGTCGTTTTACAAGCGCAAGGAAGTGAAGGACCTGCTGGCCTATATCCGCCTGGTGATCAACAACCGCGATGAGGAAGCCTTGCAGCGTGTGATCAACTACCCGGCCCGCGGCATCGGGCAAACCACCATGGAGAAGGTCATCGTGCGGGCCGCCAGCCTCGGCGCCAGCCCCTGGGAAGTCATCGAAGACCCGACCGCAAGCGGGTTGCAGGTCAATGCCGGCACCCTTTCGCGCCTGTGCGACTTCACCGGTATGATCAAAAGCTTCAGCGTGCAGGCCGAAAGCCGAAATGCCTTCGACCTGGCCAAACAAATCGCTTCCTCATCCGGCATTCTCAAAGAACTTTACGAAGACCGCAGCCCCGAAGGCGTGAGCCGGTACGAGAACATCGAAGAACTGCTCAACGCCATCAAGGATTTTACCGAGCAGGAGATGATGGTGAACGAAGACGGGGAGATCGTGTCAAAGCTGCGTACCCTGGGCATGTTCATGCAGGATGTGGCCCTGCTCACCGATGCCGACGAAAAGGACAGGCAGGAGGCCGACCATGTTTCACTCATGACCGTGCATGCCGCAAAAGGGCTGGAGTTTCCCTACGTATATGTTGTGGGGATGGAAGAAAACCTCTTTCCTTCCATTATGGCACTCAACACCCGTGCCGAACTGGAGGAGGAACGGCGGCTGTTTTACGTGGCCCTCACACGGGCCATGAAACATGTTACGGTGAGCTATGCCGAAAGCCGCTACCGCTGGGGAAACCTCAGCCCCTGCGAGCCCAGCAGGTTTATCGAGGAGATTGACGAGCAGTATATCGATTTTCCAAAAAAGGTTTTGTCGCGGCCGCGAAACACTTTTGCATTCGAAAAAAGCAGGCCTGCGGCCAGTGATCCGGCATTTGCCGGGAAAAACCTTAAAAAGGTTGAGGCAGCCGGCAACAGACCCCCTGCCATGAATGCCGATGACATCGGCCGGCTGCAGGCGGGAATGGAAGTCGAACACCAGCGTTTCGGAAAAGGAAAGGTGATAGCAGTGGAAGGGGCAGGCGACAATAAAAAGGCAACCGTGTTTTTTTCAAAGGTCGGACAAAAGCAACTGCTGCTGAGGTTCGCCAGGCTCAGTATACTGTCATGAGATCTTATTGTTAAAAACCCGCTAAACTGCGCCGGCGAAATGCATGCTGTTAAAAATATTTGTATCTTTGCCGCTGTATACTAAACAGATCTTGCATTTACCCCCTTTATCACCATCATATTTCCTGAAAAGACAAGCGGAACAAAGGGGCCCTGATATATAAACCTTATTTAACCGATCAATGGAATATAACACCACCAGAAATTATCTGAAGATCCCGGAATATGGCAGGAACATTCAGAAAATGATCAGATATGCCCTCGGCATCGAAGATCGTGAAAGACGTTTAAAAGTAGCACACGTCATTGTGAACATCATGGCACAGATGCACCCCAGGCTGAGGGAAACGGCCGACTATAAGCAGAAATTGTGGGATCACCTTTATATCATTTCCGGTTGGGAACTGGATGTGGACGGCCCATACCCGCCTCCCCCCAGGGACATTCTGGCATCGAAGCCCCGGCAGGTCCCTTATTCGGAAGGGAAGATCAGGTTCAAGCCTTATGGCAAGATCATCGAAAGGATCATCGAAATGGCCATTGAGGAGGAAGACGGACCACAGAAGGATGCCGTAATAAGAAACATTGCCAATCACCTCAAGAAGTCATACCTGAACTGGAACCGCGACTCGGTGAACGATGAGCTGATATTCGAGCATTTCAGGGAATTGTCGGACGGGAAGCTTAAACTGGATGACGACTTCAGGCTTAACGAGACCAGCGATATACTGAGTAAAAACAAA
Organism: uncultured Bacteroidales bacterium; assembly: GCA_964404735.1. GTDB lineage: Bacteria > Bacteroidota > Bacteroidia > Bacteroidales > B18-G4 > B18-G4. The sequence continues at coordinate 5,992 of CAYOLA010000009.1, read as the reverse complement.
AAGAAGAAATTTACCGGCAAGCCGCGCGAAAACAGTTATCCGCATAGAAACAAAAACTGGAAAAATAAGCCGCAGCAATAGGCGGTTATCATAAGGGAGGCGCCTGCGGGCAATGCTCCCCGAAATAATACACAGCATATGGGTTCTTTCGAGATTAACGGAGGCATCAGGCTGAAAGGCGACATTGTCCCGCAGGGGGCCAAAAACGAGGCCCTGCAGGTGATCAGCGCCGTATTGCTCACCCCGGAGCGGGTAGAGATCAATAAAGTTCCCGATATCAGGGATGTGAATATGCTTATCGGGATCCTCAGGGACCTGGGTGTTGGCGTTGACAAGACGGGACCGGAATCATATGTCTTCCGGGCCGATAATATCGACCTTGACTATATGAAGACTGCCGCCTTTAAGCGGCAGGGGGCCGCACTGCGGGGTTCCGTCATGATCCTCGGACCGCTGCTCGCCCGTTTCGGACAGGCTTATATGCCCCATCCGGGTGGCGACAAGATCGGAAGGCGCCGGCTTGATACCCATTTTACGGGACTTCAGGACCTGGGCGCCGACTTTCGTTACAATGAAAAGGAAAACCTCTATGAGGTGGATGCTTCGGGGCTGAAAGGCTGCTATATGCACCTCGACGAAGCTTCGGTTACGGGAACCGCCAACATCGTGATGGCTGCCGTCCTCGCCCGGGGTACCACCACCATCTTCAATGCAGCCTGCGAACCTTACCTCTACCAGTTGTGCACCATGCTCGTGAGCATGGGGGCCAGGATCAGCGGCATCGGCTCCAACCTGCTCACCATCGAAGGCGTGGGTAGCCTCGGGGGATGCACGCATACCCTGCTGGCCGACATGATCGAAGTGGGAAGCTTTATCGGGCTTGCAGCCATGACGCAGTCGGAGATCACCATCAAAAATGTTAACTATGAACGCCTGGGGCTCATCCCCGACGTGTTCAGGAAACTTGGCATCAGCCTGGTCAGACGCGACGATGACATTATTGTGCCATCACAGAAATCCTATGAGATAGAAACCTTCATGGACGGATCGATCATGACCATTGCCGACGCTCCATGGCCGGGATTCACCCCCGACCTCATCAGCATCGTGCTGGTAGTGGCCACACAGGCCAAAGGAAGCGTGCTCATCCACCAGAAGATGTTCGAAAGCAGGCTGTTCTTTGTCGACAAGCTCATCGACATGGGCGCACAGATCATCCTTTGCGACCCCCACAGGGCTACAGTCATCGGCCTCAACAGGCATTACCCGCTCAAGGGTATCTCCATGACCTCGCCCGACATACGCGCAGGCGTGGCATTGCTCATTGCCGCCCTTTCGGCCGAAGGCAAAAGTACCATTCACAATATTGAACAGATCGACAGGGGATACCAGCACATTGATGTCCGCCTGCAAAAACTCGGGGCAGAAATACGAAGATCGGATGATTAAATGCCCGCCCGGATGATCATGCCTCATGCCCCAATAGCGATAGCCCCATCCCCCCCGGGGGCATGCCATAAAAAAAAGATGCGGCACTGCCAATTTGTCCATTTTTATGGAAATGGCAGGCGATTTGATCAGGGCAAAGCATTGCTTAAATAATTAATTGTACGATGTCAGAAGAGAAGAAAAAAAAGGAAGCTGAAAAGGATGATACCGAAGTAAGGGTTAATAAATCATCGAAAAAAAACCAGAAACAAGCCTCGCAGAAAAAACAGGAGGCAGGGGCCGATGAACGGGTGGAAGCTCTTGAGGTGAAAGTGGAGGAGTTGAACGACAAATACCTGCGGTTGTTCAGTGAGTTCGACAACTACCGTAAGCGGACTTCGCGTGAAAAGCTGGAATTGCTGAAGACGGCCTCGGGCGATGTGATCCTGTCGTTGCTGCCGGTGATCGACGACCTGGAAAGAGCGATAAAGGCTGCAGGGGATGTACAGGGCGACAACCACCGCGAAGGACTTGAACTAATATATAACAAGCTGATGAACATCCTCGGGCGGCAGGGGCTTGAACCCATCGAAGCCATGGGCGAGACCTTCGACACGGATTTTCATGAAGCCATCACCAACATACCGGCATCATCACCTGACATGAAGGGAAAGGTGGTGGATGTGACCGAGCGGGGTTATAAGCTTAACGATAAAGTGATTCGTTATGCCAAAGTGATCGTTGGCGTTTAGGAAAGCAGACAGAATATCAGGGAATGACCAAAAGAGACTATTACGAAGTTCTGGAGATAGACAGGAGCGCATCCGGCCAGGAAATAAAAAAGGCCTACCGGAAGATGGCGCTGCGCTATCATCCCGACAAGAACCCCGATGATCCCGAGGCCGAGACCCGTTTCAAGGAGGCGGCGGAAGCTTACGAGGTGCTGAGCAATCCCGACAAGAAAGGCCGTTACGACCGTTACGGGCACGATGGTGTTCGCAATGGCGGCTTCAGCGGGGGCGGCATGAGCATGGAAGACATCTTCAGCCAGTTCGGCGACATCTTCGGTGGTGCCTTTGGCGGAGCTTTCGGCGGATTTGGCGGGCGCAGCGGATCGCGCAGAAGGGTGAACCGCGGCAGCAATATCCGTGTGAAGGTGTCGCTGAGCCTGCAGGAAATAGCCACGGGCGTTGAAAAGAAGCTGAAGGTAAACAAATATGTATCCTGCAAGGCCTGCGAAGGAAGCGGCGCCAGACACGGCTCCGCGCACGGCACCTGCCCTACATGCCACGGCAGCGGACAGGTGGTGCAGGTTACCAACACCTTTTTGGGGCAGATGCAAACCGCATCGACTTGCCCGACCTGCCACGGCGAAGGAAGGACCATCACCGAAAACTGCCATGAATGCGCCGGCCAGGGCGTGATCAGGGGTGAAGAGATCATCACCGTTAAGATCCCTGCCGGGGTGGAAGAAGGCATGCAACTGTCGGTGGCCGGAAAAGGCAATGCCGGCGCCAGGGGAGGCATCCCCGGCGACCTGCTCGTGCTCATCGAAGAAAAGGAACACCCCGAACTGATCCGCGATGGCCGCAACCTCTTGTCGGAAAAATATATCAGCTTCAGCGATGCCGCCCTCGGCACCTCCATTGAGGTGGCCACCATCGACGGGAAAGCCAGGATTAAAGTCCCGCCGGGAACACAGGCAGGCAAGGTGATGCGGCTCCGGGGCAAGGGATTGCCCGATATCAACGGCTACAACAGGGGCGACCTCCTGGTAAACATCAGTGTGTGGATACCCAAAGAACTCACAAAAGAAGAAAAAACGATACTGGAGAAGCTTGCCGCATCGGAAAACTTTATTCCCAAGCCCGGTGCCCGAGAAAAGAACTTCTTCGACAGGATGAGAGAATATTTTCAGTAAACACCCGTTTAACATCTCATGGCGCTTTTCATAGTAGATAATGTAAGCAAGCATTTTGCCGGGCATACAGCCCTCGACCGGGTAAGCATCCGGGTGCCCGAAGGCAGCATCTTCGGCCTCCTCGGCCCAAACGGGGCCGGGAAAACCACACTGATCAGGATCATCAACCGCATCATCGGCCCCGACGAGGGAAAGATATGGTTCAGGGGCGAGGAAATGCACCATAAACATATTGCACATATCGGTTACCTGCCCGAGGAACGCGGACTGTACAGGAAGATGCGCGTGGGCGAACAAGCCATGTACCTGGCACAGCTCAAGGGCTTGTCCAGGAAAACGGCAAAAGCCAGACTGCATGAGTGGTTCGAAAAGTTCGGAATGAGCGGATGGTGGAACAAAAGGATTGAAGAGCTTTCGAAGGGCATGCAGCAAAAGGTGCAGTTTATCACCACCATCCTCCATGAACCCGAATTGCTCATCTTTGATGAGCCTTTCAGCGGCTTCGACCCCATCAACGCGGAAATGCTGAAAAAGGAGATCCTGCAACTGCGTGAAAAAGGCGCAACCGTGATCTTTTCAACCCACAACATGGCTTCGGTGGAAGAACTCTGCGACCATATAGCGCTTATCGACCGAAGCAGAAAGATACTGGAGGGGAAAGTGAAGGAGATCAGAAAAGAATACAGCACCAACACCTACCGTATTGCATTTAAACCGCTAAACGGCGGGCTGGCGGATATCCTTGGCGGCGATTTCAGCATTGTTGAGGAAAGTGAAGACGAAGACCATTCCTATGCCAGCGTGCACATCCCGCAGGGGATGAGCTCCAATGAGCTGCTCAAACGGCTTGCCGGCAGGATCGACATACATGCCTACAATGAAATATTGCCGGGCATGCACGACATTTTTATTTCGGCAGTTAAAGAAAACCAGGGAAAATGAACCGGATATTGCTGGTCATCAAAAGAGAATACCTGACCCGGGTCAGGAAACGTTCGTTTGTGGTCATGACCATACTGGGCCCATTGTTGATGGCCTCGGCCTTTGTTGTTCCCATGTACCTGGCCACCATGGACGAGGGGGATGTGAAGGTGATCAAGGTGGTTGACGAAACCGGATGGTTTTTTGGAAAATTTGCCAATACCGATGAGTATATCTTTAATTACAGTGCCGGTGATCTGGAGACGGCCAAGGCCGAACTTACCCAAAGCGGCGAATTTGCGCTGCTCTATATCCCCCGCAGGGAGCTTACCGTTCCCGCCTCGGCCGTGATCTATTCGCTGCGGCCTCCCAATATCGGATTGCAGGGATATATCAAAAATGTGATGTCGAAAGAGGTGGAAACCCAGAAATTGCGGATCAACCTCGAAGAGATGGATCTGAAGGAAGCGGACCGCGAGCGGGCCATGAAGCTGCCCGAGCTGATCAGGACCAACATCAGCCTGGTAACCATGAAGATTGGTCAGGAGGGTGCCGAAGAACAGACCTATACCGAGGTGATGATGGCGGTAGCTTTTGTGTCGGGACTTATCATATACATGTTTATTTTCATCTTCGGGGCACAGGTGTTGCGGGGCGTGATGGAGGAAAAGACCAGCCGCATCATTGAGATCATGGCTTCTTCGGTGCGTCCGTTCCAGCTCATGATGGGCAAGATCATCGGCATTGCCATGGTGGGTCTTACGCAGTTCCTGCTGTGGGTGATCCTGACCTTTGCTCTGGTGAGTGTTTTTCAGTTTGCCTTTGCCGACAGCATGCCAGGGCCGGAAGTGCGCATGGCTGTTCCTGTTGCTGCGGCCGGCCAGGAAGGGGAGGCGGCCGTGGCCGCCGATGCCGGCGCCCAGATCGCCAGGGTGTTTGAGATCATCGACTCCATTCAATATGATGTTATCCTGCTTTCATTCCTCTTTTTCTTCCTGGGAGGATACCTGCTTTATGCAGCCCTCTTTGCTGCCATCGGCTCGGCTGTCGACAGCGAGACCGACACCCAGCAGTTTATGATGCCCGTGACCATCCCGCTTATTCTGGCCATCATCGTTGCAAACCTGGCCATTGCCAATCCCGACGGGCAGCTCGCCCTTTGGTTCAGCATGATCCCCTTTACCTCGCCGGTGGTGATGATGGCCCGTATCCCGTTTGGTGTGCCGATAGAGCAGATCTGGATATCGGCAGCCCTGCTGATCCTGGGGTTTGTCTTTACCACCTGGCTCGCCGCCCGCATTTACCGCACCGGCATCCTGATGTACGGGAAAAAGGTGAACTACCGCGAACTCTGGAAGTGGATCACTTACAGGAAATGATCCTGTTTGCCTTTTCTTATTTCAAAGTTCAGACTTCAGATTTCAATCCCCGTCCCCCGCACTTGTTGCATCCCTACGGGGCGCCGGATAACTGAAACTTCATCTGCTTATCAACGTTTGGGCCCTACGGGCCCATTTGAGTTTGGCTTTTTTTTTGATAAAAAAAACAGCGGAACTTATTTCTTATTTCTTATTTCAGCGTTCAGATTTCAGCGTTCAATGCCCTCGAACCCCGAACCTAGTGTTTCACAAACTTCCCTCTTGCAACAACACCCGTCTCATCATTCAGCACTGCCATATACACCCCGGCCGGATAAGCTGAGATATCAATTCTTATTTGTTC
>CAYOLA010000008.1:0-19378 GCA_964404735.1 uncultured Bacteroidales bacterium | reverse complement strand
TCCATGTCGTTGATGGCATCGGGCGAGATCACCGACAGGAAGCCGAAAAGGTGGGAGGCATTATAAACGGGTACCTCATCGATGAGGATGAGGTTCTGGTCGCTGCCGCCCCCGCGCACAAAGAACATGGAGGAGCCGTCGCCGTATGCTTCCACCCCGGGTACCACCTGCAGGGATTTGATGATGTCCTGATCGCCGGTGATGCCCGGCAGCCTGGAGATTGTTTTGCGTCCGAATCTGAATTCACTGATCTGTTCACTCTGGAACAGGGTTCCGTCGGTCCTTCCGATGATCTCCACCTCTTTCATGGGCAGGGCGCTTTCGCGCAGCTCCACGTCGAGCTTTTTATCGCCGTTGAGCAGGATGCTCATCTCCTCCTTTTCATAGCCAAGAAATGAAAAAACGATCCGGTGCAGGCCTCCGGGCAGCGTGAGGGAATAAAACCCATATGGATTGGTGGCCGTTCCGGTAAAATTTTCATTTTCATAAATATGTGCGCCGATGAGCGGCTCACCGGCTGCCTGGTCGCGCAGGTAACCCGATATGGTAAATTTGCTGCCCCCGCTCACTTCTGTCTGCCCCGGCAGGGGATCCGCACCCCTTATGGTCAACACGATATGGTTCCCCACCACCTCATAGCCAATATCCTTTCCATGGAAGAGTTTGTTAAGGATGTGCCGTAAGGTTTTATTGTGCGCCTTGATGCTGACAGGCATCGAAACGGGTATGGCCTGCGGACTGTATGAAAAATAAATTCCGGATTTATTCTCGATGTCACGGATCACTTCTTCCAGTGGTAACTGATCGGCCACGATGCTGATCCTTTTCGAAAGGTCCTGGGAAAAAATGAAGGAGGGAAGCAGCACCAATGTCAGCAGGACCGCTCTCCGGAGCCTGCATATGAATATTTTGTATGGTGCGGACAACATAGGCCTTATTGACATCCCCTGCCCGACAGTTCCAGTGTATTACCATTGGGCCTCACCTGCAGGTCGATGGTTGACTGCAGCACTACGATGACCGCTTCCAGCGGTTCCCCGTCGAATGTGGCAGTTATACGGCAATTAAGTATTTCGGGATTCAACACGACTATTTCTTTTTGATAAACCTTTTCAAGAACCTTAACGATATCGCCGAGGGGCGTATTGTCGAAAAGCAGTTTTCGGGTTTTCCAGGCCAGCAGGTTGGGGTCATTGTATGCCTGTTTGTGCATGGAGCCGTTTTCTTTGATCGCCACGGCTTTTTCTCCCGCTTCAAGCAACATTTGTTCTCCGCCGTATTCCAGCCTGAGGCTGCCGCTTATCAGCACCACTTCCATGGTATTTTCAATGCTTTCGGTATTTACATAAAAGGATGTTCCAAGCACCCTGATCTGCAGGTCTTCCGCATCGATCACAAAGGTTTTGGATGCATTGCGGGTTACGTCGAAGTAGGCTTCGCCCTGCAGCACCACCTTGCGTTCGGCGCCCCTGAAGCGCGACGGGTACAGGAGACTGGAACCGGCATTCAGGCTGATTTGCGTACCATCGGGCAGTGTCGAATCAAGCACATGCTTGCCGGCAACGAGCATGCTTTCGGCCGGACCGGTAAAATACCACATATAGAGCAATGCCGGTGCCAGTAAAAGCAGGATAACAGCCGCAACCATCAGCAGCCTGCGACCTGCCGGCATCCTTCTTTCCACAGGCCGGACAGCCCTATCCAGTCCGGTGCGGGCGGCCATGGAGGCCCACTCCTTATCCAGGTTGGTATGCATCTCGATGCGTGCCGCTTCATTGAGGGCCCAGGCCTTGCGTAATCCGGTAAACAGGCGCATGTGTTCATCATCGGAACGGATCCAGGCAGCCAGTTCCGTAATTTCAATGCCGGTGGCCTCACCCGAAAGATACCGGCTGATCAGCGTTTCGTAGTATGTGTGGTTTTGATCCATCTCTGCTTTTTTAAATACACATTAAACGGCCCTTACCCTTATGCCCCGAAAAAAATTTCGAGCAGGAGCAACAACAAGCCAGGAAACCCGGCCAGCTTTTCCCGCATGATCTTCAGGGCTTTGGTCATCTGGGCCTCCACGGTTTTTACCGAAATGTTCAACTCTTCGGCAATCCGGTTGTATTTTTTATGCTCATAACGGTTCAGCATGAATATTTCACGGCACTTTTCGGGCAATCCGGCAATGGCATTTTCAATCGTTGCCTGCAACTCCCCGCTAAGCAGGGGATCGTCTGCCCGCAAGCCCTCCTGCCGGTCAAGGCCTTCGAAATCAAGAATGCTGTGGTCAAACTTTTTGTTGTCGCGCAGGTAGTTCAAACAACGGTTTTTAACCGAAGTGGCCAGATAAGATCCGGGCGACCAATCCGGCCTGATCGTATTGCGCTTTTCCCATAAAGCCGCAAAAGTTTCCTGCACGACCTCCCTGGCCTGGTCATGATCCTTCACATATTCAATGGCAAAAAAGGTGAGCCCTTTGAAATGCTTGCGAAAAAGCGCTTCAAATTCCTGACCGCTCAATCCGGCTTTGCCAATATTATGTTTTCCCTCCAGCCCGGTAAATTTATTATTGCAGGCTAAGATAGCGGATTTTTGAAAATATCCGGCCTGGATGAGCCAAATGATAAACCGGTGTCAGTTGTAGCTCAAAAATAAAATTTTACGCTCAGGAACACTTCATCCTTATCCCTGACCAGGGCAAACATATTATCGCCCATACCATCGATAAACCTGGCACCCAGAATAATCTCGGTATTGATGTTCGGATAATAGGTGATAAAGGGAGAATACACCCATGCATGGTTGCCGGCAATGTCATCCCAGTCGCCAACCACAAAGGCTGTCGTCAGCGGATTGATCTTCAGCCGGTGGTTAAAAAGCTGCTTTTCCCAGTTCAGCATGAAATAATCGTTCAGGTTTCCCCGGCCCCGCTCGGTTGCAAACCCGCGGAAGTACTGTATGTTCAGATAGGATCCGTCGCGGAAGGTATAGTCGGTGCCGGCAACATATTTAACAAAAGGCTCTTTTTTGAGCAGCACAGAGTCGCGTGGAGGCAAGCCCAGTTGGGAAATATCCGTAACCATTACGATTTCCTTTTCAGGCAGGAAGATCGCGGCTTCTGCCCATACGCCCACACTGCCGACAGCCCCGCTGAGGTCGGCACCGAAAACATGCTGACGCGGAAAAAAAAGCTTGCTGCGGATGTCGATGGTGGCGGGAGGTTCAACAAGGCTGATCCTGTTATGGTACTGAATGGGAATGTCGTCACGGCAGTATACATAGCTTGCCGAAAGGTCGAAACCGGCCAGAAACCCGCCAATTTTCAATCCATAGGTACTGCTTTCGCCCGGGCTGTAGGAAGGCATCAATAATGAATCGCTGAGATCCCTGACCACAATGCCCGGAGGCAGCTGCAGGGGGGGCACAATGGCTTCGGACCAGTCGCCCCGGGGCAACACCGCCGGACGGAAAAAAGGAAGGTAATCGGCCTCCAAACGGATCCCTGAAAAATAATAGATCAGCCTGATCCCGTCCGAGCCCGAATGGCGGCCAAAATCCCAGATATCCTCCAGGTCATCCGGGTTTAGGTTGTCGGTAGGGTTGATGCGGTCGCCCGTGCCCCAGGCAATCCGCTGCCGCCCAATGCGTACATCCAGTCCGTCGACCAGGAAATCATATAAGGCTACATAAGCTTCCCTGAAATCAATGTTATAGGGCGACACTTCATCTTTGTTGAACAATTGCGCGGTATTATCAAGCAGGGGAAAGCCAAAGGACCGCAGCCAGACGTTTCCGTAAAAAGCGGCCTTCTGTTTAAATTTCTTTTCAAGTTTCAGGTCGAGGCGGGTTTCGCTCCACGACCAGGCACCGTCATGCATCCGAAGCCTGTTGTCGGTATAAAATTCACCGCCCAGGCGCAGGGATTCATCCTGTGCAAGCACCGGCTGTGCCCCGAAATGTGAAAAAAGGGTATACAATGCCAGTACACTATAAAAGTACTTTCTCATCATCATAATATTCCCGTTTTTTATGTTGAAGCCCCCATGCAGGAAGCTTTTTTTGTATTTATTTCTATCCTTATAAAAAAAGCATGCGGTTACTGATCCGTTTACCTGCCCAGCAGGCGGACGCTGAAATCATCTTCGGTCAAACCCGTATTGATCCGGGTATTGGTAAATATCATCCTTGTCGAATGATTTTTCTTCAGGTCTTTCATGCGCATATCGGTAATGATCCAATAGCCGTCGATATTCTCAATTTTATCGTTTTGCATTACCTTGACCTTGTTCCCTCCCCGGTCATAATAATCGCTCGACAATATGGTGTAATGTTCGGCATGAATGCGTGTCAGCATTTTGGAATAATCTGATTTCGTTCCCGCCTTTGGCAGCATTTCCAGCAGGTAATGCTCATCCGTGCTTTCCAGTAGCTTAACATCGTACTTTTCGGCCAGCGGCACCGATTCCATATCATCGTAGCTTAGGTCTGTCCCCGCAAAATTCTGGTTCTTCACATGAGAGGCAATGCGCCGTTCCTTGTCGTAGGCCGGCAGGTATATATACATCACATCATCCGGTAACGACAAAAAGGCGATTCCCTCCTGCGAGGCCGGTGCGGTAAATCGAAACAACCTGTGGTGGTTGCCCATCTGCGTGGCAATGGCTTGCCGCTCCTGCTCACGGCCTTTGCTGTCGGTGAGTATCATCCTGATCTCGCTTACCTGATCGTGTGGCGCATAGGTAACCGAATCGCAAAGCCTGACAATGTCATGTGCATCCTGTGCCATGGTTTGCATGGCGGCGACAAATAAAATAAAGCTAAAAGCAATGATCGTTCTCATTTTATGATTTTTTTAGGTTTTTCTTTTTTTCCCGGAGGGATGATGCGAACGGATCAGCAACATCACGGCCGGCAGAAGGGTGAGGGCAGCCGCCGAAGAAGTGACCATGGTTACCGCAACCAGCAAACCAAAACGCTGCAGGGGAACCAGGTTCGAAAACAAGAGGACCAGAAAGCCAAGCGAAACGGCCAGCACATTCAACACCACCGACCTGCCGGTGATGGCAAAAGCATGCCGGATGGCCAGGTCGATACGCCCGTGTTTGCCCAGTTCATCATTCAGGTGCGATATCATATGGATGGCATAATCAACGCCGATCCCGATCGAAACGCTTCCCACAAGCACCGTGGCAATGTCGAGCGGAATGCCGGAAAGGCCCATAAAACCGAATAATATCACCAGGGTGGCAAATATGGGTATGATACTGAAACCGCCGCTCCGGAATGAGCGCAGCAGCAGGCTCACTACCAGAAAGACCAGCAGCAGGGCATAGGCAAGCGACTGAACCTGGCTGCTGATGATGCTGTGGTCGATTTTCAGGTACAAACTGGGCAAACCGGTAATGCGCATCCGGCACGTTTCCGTGCTTTCCCGCTCCAGATAGGATTCCATATCCTTTACAAAGGCATCCATAAGCAATACATCGCCGGTGTTAAAGGTGCCGGAAACCAGCCCCGCATCGAGTTCGTAATTGACCAGTTGTTCCATAATATTTTGACCCTGCAGCAGGATCCACAACTGTTCGATCTTTTCTTTTTCAGATGGGATCACCTCCCCTTCTTCCATCAGGCTGTTCATTTCCTTCACCAGGTCGGCTACGCTCTGCGTATGCGTTACTGTTTTATGCTTTTTCATATAGTCAGCCGCCGAATCCATCTTTTGCAGCACCAGGGGAGATTGAACATCACCTTCTGCTTCTATATAAACCGGAAAAGAGCCCCCAAACTTTTCCCTGAATATGTTTTCGGCAACATGGGCCGGATCGTTTTTCCTGAAATAGTCGATCATGTCCACATTGCGGTTAATAAGCAGGATGCCTGAAATGCCGGCGGCAACAATGATGAGCCAGAACAGGATGATCCTGCCCGGCCATTTTATCACCATTCCTGCCGTTTTGCCCAGCCACACATCAAAAAACCCCGGAACAGCCGTCTGCCGGCGATGAAAAACCGCCTTTCCGCTCTTTCCGCCGAAAGTAGCCAGGAAGGCAGGGGCAAAGGTGAGCGACAGCAACAGGGCGAAAAATATTCCCGCCGCCGCAAACAGGCCAAAGGTGCTGATCATGGTGAGATAGGACCCAAAGATGAAGGATATAAAGCCGATCATGGTGGTAAGCGAAGCGATCACCACGGGGGTGATGATATACGTCAGGGCGGGCATGATCCTTTGCCGGAGGTTTTCGCCCGCCGTTTCCCTGATTCGATTCAGCACATGGATGGTATAGGCGCTTCCTACCGCCAGAAGGATGACCGGGATCACATCGGAGATAATGGAAACCCGGATGCCCAGCAAACCCATTAAACCCATGGTCCATATGGTGCTGAAGCCTACCGTGACCAGGGGCAGCATCACGCCCCGCCAGGAACGGAAACCCCAGAGAAGGACCAGGATGATGACCAGGGCCGTGAGTGGGGCAAGGAATAAAAGGTCGTTCATGATGATATCCGACAGGCTGAGCAGGGTAAAGGGCAGCCCGCCAAAATACACATCAAAGTCATGATTGTTCGATTGCATGAAATCCCTGATCTTCCGGGCCACCGCAATTTTATCGGTGCCCTCGGCAATGCGCACCATAATGGCGGTAAAGGTGCCGTCGGCAGAAACCACCGTTCCACGGTACATCTCGTCCGACAAGGTATAATCCCGCAGGCTGTCGAGCGCTGCAGGGGTATGCGGCAGGTCCCAGGGGTCGACCAGTGAAGTGATCTCGATTCCCCATTCCGAACCTCTGATATCGATGATGTTCGTGAGGCTTGTCACATGGCCCACACCCGGCATCACTTCCAGCGAATCGGTCAGTATGCGTATCTGCTCCAGCATTTCATAGGTAAACACATCATCCGTCCCGATCCCGATCATGGCAATGTAGTTGCCGCCGTAAGTAAGCCCGATCTCGTTGAACAGGGCCGCCGCCGGGTCATCATCCGGCAGGTAATTGAACACATCCGGATCCACCTCCAGGTCTTTCATGAAATAGGCTGATGCGGCCGTCAGCAGGAAGGATATAAGAAGAATGGCCCTGCGAAAATGCAGAATATTATAAGATATTTTTTTCACCCCTGTATTCCTGTTAAGATAATGCCGTATTCAGGTATATTTTGACTAAAAACGTTTTTTGGTCAGTATTATGATGCAAAGATAAAGAATCGGATAAACGAAAACAAGTAGCAAACTGCAGGAATTGGATAACAGGGTAAGCCTTTTGGGCTATGGATCGGGATGCAAGCAGCCGGTTTACCGGCCGGCGTCTTTTTCGAGTCCCCGGATGAGAATATCGAGCAACTCCACGATGGTGTTCTCGTATTCAACAATTTTGTTTTGCAGATAAAAGGGAATTTCGATGGCTTTCATGGCCAGGATGATCACCTGGGCGGTTTTCCTCACGTCCTCAACTTCAAATGATTTTTCATCGATCCCTTTTTGCAGGATACCCGACAGCAGCTCAACTTCAAATTTATCGAATTCCGACCTGAGTTCATCCAGGAACTCGAAGGTTTGGAGGAAGTCGGCCTTCAGGGTTTCATGGTAATTGACTGCACCTGCCAGTACCTTCATCCTGGTAAGCAGATAATTACGGATAATGTTGGTGGCTGTATCATCCCGGGCCGCTACTGCCAACAGGGCATTTTTCAGGCTTTCAATTTCCACTTTTACCACGGCCAGGAACAGTTCTTCCTTACTTTTAAAATGGTAATAAACCGAACCTTTGGCTTTGTGTGCCGTACGGGCTATTTCATCCATGGTGGTCTTCTGAAAGCCGTATTTACCGAAAATACGGGCTGCAACCTTGAGGATCTTTTCGCGCGTGGGGTCTACGTTCATCGGATAAGCATAATGGCATTAAGCTGTTAAAGGTATGAATTTTAGCTGTTCAATGCCGGGAACCGGACTTGAAAAACAACGGCAGGATAAAGGTTTATCCCAAAAAAAGTGATCGATTACAAATGGCTGCTTATTCTTTTAGCTTGCTGTTAAACGCTTTCTCCAGGATCTTCTGTCCGGATTCAAATTCATCCCAGGCCTGATCCACCATATCACGATACGCTGTATAATAAAGCTGAATCTTACATCCTTTTGTTCTTCGGGTCAGGGTTTTGATATATGCTGTTATGCGCATTGCTATCTGCATATTGTTGGTTGAACAGGGGGAACTGTTGGCTGAAACAACCTGCTGTTAATAATCCCACGGGATCAGTGGCTAAATACAGGGTTTTGGTTTCCGGCAGGAATACCGGGAAATGAGTATATTCATAATCACTTATCATGATCATGAAAATGAATAAAAAGAAAGAGGCTTGTCAGCAACGGCCCTAAGCAGCGGTCGAAAACAGCGCAAACAGACTCTATTTGCAGGAAGGGGGTTGATGCCCGACCGGAATGAAGATCAGGAATACCGTACCGTTATTTTTCATGGAATCAATCCTGATGGTGCCGTTAAGGAACTTCACGCGCGACTGTATGCTCTGCAGTCCCATGGTTTTGAGGTCGAGCGTTTTTTTCACATCAAAGCCCTTACCGTTATCGTGGTAGCTCAATGAGAGCTCCCCGTCCTGATTAACGATGGTCAGATCGATGACAGTGGCGCCGGCGTGTTTGATGGTATTGTTGACCAGTTCCTGCACGATGCGGTAGATCATGATCTCTTTGTTCTCGTCGAGCCGGCCTTTTTCTCCGATCACCTCCAGATGCGAATCGAAGTTTTCCTTTTCGATCAGGCTCTCGAAAAGGTCTTCCAGGGCTTCAAACAGCCCCAGCCTGGTTAGCAGTCCGGGCATCAGGTTATGTGAGATCTTCCTGACATCGCTGCTGGCCTGTTCGAGCAGTTTTTCTGCTTTGCCGATCAGCTCCCTGCTGCCGGGTTCTTTATCCCTGATCTCGCTGAAGTGAAGCCGGGTGGCGGTGAGCAACACGCCCAGGTTATCGTGCAGTTCAAGGGCCACGCGTTTCCTTTCAAGCTCCTGTCCTTCCACCAGGAAGCGTGCCGCCATATGCTTCTTCTCTTCTTCCAGCCGGCGGATCCTCTGGCTGGCGATGATGCGGTCTTTCCTTCTTTTGTAAACAAGGAACAGGGTGATGAATAAAGCCAGCAACAGTATCCCCGAGGCTGCAAAGATCAGCCGGTTCCGCTGCCTCTCCTTTTCAAGGTTCTCTTTTTCCAGGCTCAGGATTTGCAAGCGGTCTTTATCCTTTTCATACCGCAAAAGCAGTTCATTGATGATCCTCGTCCTTTCCAGGTTAAAAATGCTGTCCCTGATCGCATGGTATTCGGTAAATGCCTGCAAAGCTTTTTCCGTTTCCCCGGCGTTAAAGCAAATGATGTAGATCTCATGTAGTACATTTTTTTGCCTGTGAAGGTTGTTTGTCGAACGGGCAAGGGCCAGGGTTGAATCAGCGTAAAGGAGTGACTTTCCGGTCTGCCCCTTTTCCCTGAAAACCTTTGTAATGCCTTGCCAGGCAGCCATTATGCCTTCTGAATAATCCTGGGTACGGTGATGGGCCAGTCCCTTCCGGAAACACGCCAGGGCGTCATCAAATTTTCCCAGCTTCAGGAACTGATAACCTATGTTCAAAAGGTTGTCGTGCAGGCCGCTCAGGTCCCCGGTCATCCGGTAAAGGGAATCGGCAAGCAGGTAATAATTCATGGCCTCATCATAATCCCCGGTGAAATGGGCCAGGTTCCCCAGCCTTGAATAGGCTACCGACATGCTGATATAATCTTTGTTCCTCAGGTCATAGTCGAGACCGATGAGCAAATATTTTCGTGCATTCTCAAAATCATCCAGTTTTATGTATGTATCGCCCAGGTTACCGATGATCCTTCCCAGACGGGATGAAAAACCTATTGCTTCGCAATATCCGATCGACTTGTGGTAATAGGTTACCGCGGAGTCGTATACCGGGATCTCTTTGTAAAAGTTCCCGATGCCATTATAGACCGACAACAGTGCCAGGCTGTCTTTCAGGCGTTCATAGATCACTTTCGCACGCTTATAATATTCCAGGGAGGCCTCCCTGTCGGATCCGATCCTGATAAGGTTGCCCAGGTTGAAATATCCCTTTGCCATGCGCACACTGTCGTGGATCGAATCGCATATGGCAAGGAACATTTCCGCGTATTTGATGGCTTCCAGGTAATCGCCGGTTATCGCAAGGGTGAGGCTTTTTTTGTATACCGCTTCCGCCGCCCCTTCGGTATAACCGATCAATCTGGCGAGGGTGTATGCCTGATCGGAGTACATCACCGCCGAATCCCCGTTGATTTCACGATAATAATACGCCAGTTCCACCAGGCAATCCACCTTTTCACGGCTTGCATGTTCCTGCGAAACACAAACCATTAAGGAATCGATAAATTCATCAGGACTTAGCGGAACGGCGTGCAGGTTAAAGGACAAATGCAGGGAAAGAATTACCAATGGTATCGTTCTGGCCATTAAAACCTTATTTTATTTCAACATTTGTGTTTCGCGCAACTTGATCACTTTTACTGTTTTGCACCACATGATCCCTGTAAACAATACAGCTTACATGATATACCTTGCTGCCAATAAGGTTCCTGACACCCTGTTCATCGAGTTCCTCTTCGGTTTGCAGGATCTCCACCGGTATCACCAGCTCCCCGGTCCTGGTAGTCTCCGAAACGGGGCCCGTAACCGTCAGGTGTATTTCGATGTCTTTTCCTGATTCCCCGTGATCGGTCACAATGATGTCGTCCTCCCGGGGATAGGGAATACTTTGCGTTGAAAAGACGGTTACCTGGTCGGTGGCCCTGGCATAGATCTTCTGCTCCGAAATGAGGTATAAAATATCAAGATAAAGCAACTGTTCGTACATGATAAGATCGTCTTGCTAATCCCTGTTGGTTTGAAATAATCACCTAAAGTTAAGATATTTTTTTGGACCGGGGAATAAACTGTATCCCTTTATAATATCATGTCATATCAATTCGATATCCGAGTTCTCGCTTGCATTGATCCGCAGCCCCTTCACCCAGTGCGGAAGATTTTTTATTTTCAGCACCGTATCAACCTCCATCTCAACATCAATAACGTTTTCTGCTTCTCCTTCAAAGGCAAAGTCGAGTTCCATGATCCCGTCGTCCGGTTCTACATCATATTCCCTGGGTACCAGCACGGGCCTGGGAAGCGCACTCAGCCGGGCAAGGCCATTGGCCCGCACGGCCATGATGTCCGGTTCGCTTTCTTCCCTGATAATCATGATGTTTCTGATATATTTTACATTACCTGTCATTACAATGCAATAATAATAACAGAGATCCTTCATGACATGGTTAAAAATCACCAATTTTATTTTTGGTGGTTTCTTACCATGTTTTTCGGAAAAAGTGATGATACATTTGTTTCAGGACAGGCACAAACCGGATGATCGAACAACCGGGCCTGCAGCAAGACCCATTGACGAATGAAAAAAAATTTTGTAATAACCCTGATCACAACCTTAATATTCATTGCCTTAGTTGCTGGCGTGAATGAACCTGAGACACGGAGGTGTAATGCCCAAAACACGATACCGGTTCGTTCCGGACCGGTATCGTGGATCTCAGGTAAAGACCGTTTAACAATGGATTTTATACAAAAGGGAATGCTGTTGGATTCGGCAATCCAAAAAAAGGATCAGAAGGCAAAAAAGCCGGTTAAGAAAAAGGGACCCTGCAAAAAGGGAACCACAGTTAAAAAACCTGTCACTAAGAATTTTTAGTGCGGTTTTTTGTTTGATAATGCTTTGTTTTTTTTTGACGAAGTAGACTTTTTCGGGGCGCTCAAAAGGCGCTCCGTTTTTTTTATCCGGCCTTTCCACATCTCAGCCGGAAAGGTCATTTTCAACCGCCCACTTCACCAGGCTGGCGGTATTGCCCGTCCCGGTTTTGTGCATGAGGTTTGCGCGGTGGTTCTCGACGGTATGCATGCTGATGAAGAGTTTTTCGGATATCTCCTGGCTTGAAAAGCCTTTGCAGATCAAACTGAGCACCTCTTTTTCGCGTTCGCTGATTTTCGGGAAAAGGGCGGAAGTGTTCTCTTCCTTCAGTTCCTGTTCGATCAGCCGGATGGAGAGACTGCCCGAGAAATACCTTTCACCCGCATGCACGGCCCTCACCGCCTTTTCGATTTCCTCCCGGCCGGCATCCTTGAGCAGGTAACCGCTGGCCCCGTTCTTCAGCATGCGTTTCACGAAACGCTTTTCATCGTATTGCGAAAGGGCGATGACCCGGATGCCGGGATACTTTTTCGTGACCTGCCGGGTACAGTCAAGCCCGTCGAGCCCGGGCATGTTGATATCCATCAGGATGACGTCGGGCCGGGATCCCGAATCAAGCTGTTCCAGCACCTGGTAACCGTTCCGGGCTGTAGCCACGATGCTAAAATCCTCCATGCCGCCGATAATCGACTGCAATCCGTCGATGATCAGCTGGTGATCGTCGGCGATCATTAACCTGATCATGATTCTTGTTTTTGCCGCCACAAGTTAGTGAATTTTTGGGCAATTGCCAACGATGGAATAATGAACAGAGGAACCCAATGCCCGTAACAGCATGGAATAATGTGCTTCCAACTCTGAACCTGTCTTCTCTGTCAGGCTTTCCCAGTTGTATTCTGCCGGGATTCCTATTTCACGGCTGTATGGTGGCCTGGAGTATTCATCAGCCATCTTCAGGAAGAGGAGGTATGTCAGCTGTTCGAGATAATCTCCATAGCTTACGCCATCATCTCTG
This sequence comes from uncultured Bacteroidales bacterium, assembly GCA_964404735.1. Classification (GTDB taxonomy): domain Bacteria; phylum Bacteroidota; class Bacteroidia; order Bacteroidales; family B18-G4; genus B18-G4. The sequence continues at coordinate 6,599 of CAYOLA010000008.1, read as the reverse complement.
AGGACATGGCAGTATGACCAGACTTTATTGACTATTGTGGTTGTGTTCACTTTTTAATCTGTTTTTTAAATTCTTCAGTAATATAATATCCTCCAATGTGTGATGCATCGCCTTTACTAAATTCTATGATATTTGCATCTCTTAGTTTCTTTATATATCCTTCAAGTGTTTTGGACGGAATCCCTGTTTGTTCAGCATAATATGGCACTCTATTACCTGGTTTTTCTATTATAGTAAGGGTTAACCCTGACAATTTTTCAACCACTCCTTTTGTAACTCCCTTAACAGCTCCCTTAACAGCTCCCTCAGAAACACCCTTAGGACCATCTTCAATATCTATAATTGTAGATCGAAAAGGTATTGGAATAATTGATTTGAAAACATCTTCTTCAATGAATGTTGGGGTTCCTCCTTCAACAAAATATTTGCAGTATCTATATGTATTTCGCACACCAGAACCTAATTCATCTGCACGTCCAATCTCATTAAAAAATTTGGCAATTACCGGGTTTTTGGGATAAGGTGAAAAGACTGCCGGATCAATATTGCCCCTGCCATGAGGACGATTCCAGTTTTCGGTATACGCATATTCTTTTTCAATGATGAATTTTGCAGGGTATGGATTCAGATATTCCCTGTGAATAAGTAAATTAGCAATGACTTCCCTGAATATTATATCACGAAGACTCTTTCTTTGACCATTTTCCTGATAAAATATATCAGAAATACTTTTATTGGCAAAGGCCCTTAAACGATCATAACTTTCAATTAAATTAGTCCTGATAATCTCCCTGTCATCGTACCTGTTGGTATCTTTTATTCTTACGATTGCATCGGTTTTATACTCAGGTAAGATGTTTTGAATCACTTGATCTTTGCCGAATATAAGGGCGGCTGCAAGGGTATATCCCTCGTCACCTGTTTGATAATCCTTCCGGAATAAACCTGAAGAACGTAGCAAGTCCTCATTTGATAATTCAAGCCATGGATGATCAGGATTTCTTCCCCTGGCAAGTGTTCTCGCCCGATCAAACAAATCAGCCCTAAAGTCCCCTATTGTTAAATGAGGAAATATTTTGTTCTCACTGAAAATGCTTTTCTTCCGGATGTATAAATTGCTAACCTGATCATGATTTCCGGTAATATTAAAATCCCCATCTTCGTTGCGAATGAATATTTGTCCTACAGTATTATGCACCTGGGATCCCTCAGGAACGAAAACATATAAAATATGCTTATTATTTTCTTTTATATAAACTTTAGGATGAAGGTGGTATGTTGGGCTTAGTTTCTGTGGATTATTGGCATTAGTAATAATGTTATTGAATATATCTTGAATACAATCCTCCAATACACCCTCAATAGTTCCCGAATTTGTAATTCCAAGAAATAAATGCCCGCCGTTTGAATTTAAAAATGCACAAATAGATTCAAAGGCATCTTTGTTGAGTTCTGCAAGGGAGGTTTTAAATTCAACATCAATTCCCTCCCCGCCTTTAATCAGCTCTTTCAGGTTTGCCGGTAAAGCTTCCTTTTTCATGTTTTAAAAGTATACAATTTGGGCGTTTTACTACTGGGTGTTGATACTAAATAATCATCTTGCATTATCTCGGAGAACGTTACAGTACGACCAGACTTTATTAACTATTGTTGCTGTGTTCATTATTTAAAGTATTCTGTAAGCACCTTTCTATAATTCTTCCATTCAGGTCTTTCGAGATTGTATCTCCAATGCCGATAAAATGGAAAAACCTTTCTTCCTGAAGTATATAAGCTTGCATTTTGTGGTAGAATCTCAGGATTTTCATAATAATATTTTGGTGTTTTCTGGGTATATGGATCTAAACGTTTATAGATCATTTCACTGGTTGCCAGGATAGGTATATTCCCATCAAATTTTCCTTCCAATTCCTCTTTAATAAAATAAGCCCAAACACCTGAAGCTCTCCACCAATTCTTTTTGTTCTCATAGGTAGTATGATCAAAGTAATTCTGACAGAAGTTTTGTATGTACACATTATCCATGGATAACCCGATGGCATTCAGATTCTTTTCAATACTCTTGAAGTATCTTTTATTGTTGCCCAAATCGAAGACCATATCAAATCTAAGTTTGTTTTTTGTTGATGGGTCTGCACCAAGCACAATAGCTTTAATTGGTCCTTTTCCAATGAAAGGTTCTGGAAATGGTAAATAGTCATCTATGTGCTCAACCAAGTGAGTTTTCAACTCTTCCAATATTTCTCTCATTCTTGTTTCTTTCATAGCTCTTTAAATGCTGTTGAGTTAATTACCTTTTCCAGTAGAACATAGTTCATTACTGCCGGAAACCTATTTGATGGGTGCTTAAATGCAACAAGCTTTACATTATTCCGCTTTGCGATGTAAATATCATATCCTGATTTAATCCATTTTATGTCTCCAAACAATGCCTGCCAGTGTTTGTACCAGATACCGCAACCAATAATAATATCTGGATCAATTATCTCAACTTCTTTGTGAAGTAACTCCTGGGTGCTTAATAATGCATGTTCAATTTTATCATTGTCAGCCATACCTCCACCGCTGGACTTCTTTAGATTCATGAAAGCACTGGATAATAGCCCCCGTTTCTTTTCTTCTCCACCAGGAATGTGATCATATTCAGGAAACTTATTGATTAATCCATATGCCCATTCTGCCAGCCTGATAGAAAATGATTTATATAAAGGATTGTTTTTCCACCATGATGGGAAATCCCATTGTCCCTTATTTTTATCATTTGGTTCTTTTGCTATAAATAATACTGCCTTCCCTACTTCTTTTTGAGCATTATATAACCCTACGTCATTAATGCCATCAGATTTGAAGTCATCCTTGTAGGGTGGATATACCTCTCTCATCTGGCTAAAAAGCTCGATAAGTTTCTTCTGTTTATCCATTACATCTCTTTTATTTTAGGCCTGAAAAATTCATCCATCATTTCAATATTTTTCCTGAGCCATTCATGTTGTTCCTGCCACTCACTTCGCACGGAAGTGTTCGCTGACTTCTTGATCTCCACAATAGATACCTTGGCTTCCGGAAGTTCTCTCCAGTTTAGTTCTCCATTGAACATTGTTGCTGCATCATTTTCAAATTTGTTTTTCAGCTTAAAGAAGGATTCTTTCGCATTATCCCCATCAATATAAAGCTCTATACGAATAAAATTATCGCGGACGCTCATGGAGGCGCTGAGATGGAATCCGCTTTTCCCCTAAAGAGAAATTTGTCCAATGCTGTGGTTGCGACTTCTGGGATTTGAGAAAAGTTCCTGATGCTTCGAAATATTTCTTCATGGTTTCCCAGTATTCAAGATTAAGTTGCTTTGCTGGGGTTAAGTCTTCTGGGGAAGTAGACGACGAGCGAATACTTTTTGACCAGTCATTGGGTTTGGCTACAATCTGGAACATAGGAGCCGGAAGACTATCTCCAATTTTATAGACCTCAATCTCAATCCCGAAGAAATTAATTTTGTCATCAGTAATATTGTTGAGCCAATCCATGGCTGCTCTGTGTTCATCTGAAAAAGTTTTGGCAATCCAAACTATGGTTACGGCATTCAGACCGGCTGCATAAGTCATTAATTGTCCCAAATGATTGTGATCTGTTCTTTCGAGTTGATTCTCAACAAGAACAAACTTATCGGTCAAGGTGTCTTTGCATAATATGTCTGCTCGAAATGGACCAACTCGTTTCTCTTCGCTTATCATTTCAAGTTCTATCCCAATTGCTTCACCGAGCAATGCAATATTGTCCTCTTTGGCAAGCCACGGGGTGAAGTCTGTTGCTTCTCCGTTCCAGAGTTCTTGAAGTTCTACTTTTGTTAACTTTCCTATTTGCTTCATGAGTGCATTAATTGATTGTTATATATACTGTAAAAAACTTATCCATCCTTATCTTCACATGTTTATCCTTCAATAATTCCTTCGCATCCGGGTGATTATCCATAATTCTTGCCAAATCCCTCGCAACCGCAGAGCCCCCAATATTGTTTGCAACTCTCCCATTTTGAAATTCAATATTAAAGCTATATGATTGCCGGTTTCCCACCTGGTCAAAATATTCTTTTTTAAACTCAAATTCACCATCTGTTTGGCCTTTGAGGATTTCTGTTATCTGGTGTAGAGACATCCTCCAAATGTCTTCGTATTTATGTATGTTATCTGCATTAAAAACCTTAGACTTGGTTCGTGTGCTTTTAGACGTTGAATCCATCACAGTATCTGAATAAGCAATATTTGATGCATCTTTCCTTGCTTTTTTCAGCAGGTGTAAAAATGGATTATCGGGGTTCTTATCAATATTTATCACTGGAATAACTTTTTGAATTAAATTGGTTTCAAGCACCTCGATATCTTTAACGTTTCCTTTGTATTCATAAAATGACAGCCCCAGGTTATCTTTCATCCATATTGTCAGCCTTTCTTCCGATTCCTGATCAAACTTGAAATGTGATGTGCATCCTGCATCAATATCCGATTGACCTCTTGGTATGGGTTTAAGCTGTAAACTTTCCAGAATAAGAGATCCAAAAGATTTCCTAACCGTTGAACTCCCGGTTTTACCAGTTGTAAAGTGTGTGTCGGCATCACGTTTTTTCTGACTGCTCTCAGTTTTGCCTATGTATACGATTTCTCCTTGCTTTGGGGTGTAATCATCTATCGGAAACTTTTTGCCAAAGAAAAAGAAAGCATAGATACCGGGTTGATCAGAGAAGCTGTCTATCTTCAGAAAGGGTTTAGCATTTCTGATTAGATGCAGAATTATGTCATTAGTTTTTTGCATGTATATCCTTGAAGTATTTATTCCAGAAAAGAATTACTTTTTCAATTTCATCCTCAAATCTCATATTCGATCCATCCTTGAAAACTATTATTAACCTCGTGATGTCGAAATCATTGTTAAAGCCATTATTAAAATCACCAATGTGTTTTTTTGTATCACATGTACTTGGTGTATATTCAGTTATATTGCAATGCTTGCTCCCATTGGAAATATCCTGCATCGTTTTAAGGGAAGGGCATTGATTTTTGAATTCGTACTTGAGACTGGAAAGTTCACTCTTTGCTAATTCCTTTTCAGCAGCAATCCAATCAATTAAATGCCATGCTGTCATGGCACAATTTATTGCTACTCTTGCCGAAGTTTTCTCATCAACAAAGTCTTTGTAATCTTCCAAGAGTTTCTTGTAAAAATCTTCAGATGTTTTTATATCAAAACTATGTGCAGCCATTCCTTTTCATTTTGTCCATGTAATGCAATTTATTACCCCTCCCTTTTTTGCAATATTATCAGCATAAACGGGGTTTACAGGTTTTCCAAATACTTCGCCTAATTTCTTTTCAGTGGCATCATTTTGATGGAGATAATCCTTATATGCCGGCATAATGATCATATCCTCGAGGTGGAGGTAGTTTAAATAAATACCTGTTGCATCATCCTGTTTATCATTTTTGTGAACCATGCAAGGTAGTTCCACAGGGATCAAACCTGCCATATCCAATGTGGTTAAAAAGTTCTTTCTCCATTGTTCAAATTTGATTTTTTCGTATTTAAGCCAGCTCTTCCTGTCTTTATCTAAGCCATCAAGATTGTTTACTAATACTCTTTCCCCATCAATAAAGCGTACCATTCCATCTACATGGCCGGTGAAGTCCCAGGGATCTGATGGGACCACTATCAAGGTTTTGAGTTTTAATTGACTTTTAATTTTCTGAAGAACTGTTGGAGCTTCATTTTCCCAGCTTGAACAATTGTCCGATATTACCCTATCGGAAATGATTGCCTTATCCTCAAATATTTCAATAGCTCCTCCATCCAGGATGATGTCGCTTGCTTCATATTCCAACCCCAGTGTATTGCAGATATCTTCACGATCTTCGGGTACTGTTGCTTCATAGGATATTCTTCCTACCATATAAGATGGCATATATTTGAATAATACCAGGCTTCCATCACTTGCCTTAACCGGCATATAATCCCGGCACCATTCATTTTTATTGTCAGGTATTTTCTTTAGCCTCTTGCCAAGAATTTTGTCGAACTCTTTTACAACAGGTTTGCCCCTGTATGTTTTTTCAAGATATTCTGAAACATAAACAGTAGATGACATATTTTTGGTTTTTATTCTGTTTACACTAATCTCCCCTCAAAGGCACTTTTTAGTATTGATTGCCTTAGTGTTTCAGATTTTATAATAGCTTCATTAATAAGACCCTCAAGCATATCAACATTAATCATCCTTGATTCTATTTGATTCACTATTTCCACTTGTTCCTCAATGGGGGGAATCGATAATTTGAACTTTCTTATATCCTTTTGAAACAAATGAGGAGTTGCACTTCCTGTATGTTTCGTTTCAAACAAATTCGGACACTTTTTAGTTAAATGCTAAAGTGTACTTTTCTCTTTTTCAAATATACATCATTTAGATTCAAATTCCAATTATATCGCTTTTGCCTTTTGCTTAAAATAGTTCTTCCTTCTAAGTTCGATCGTCCTTTTCTTCGCTTCTTTCCTCAGGTTTAATATCCTTTCTCCGCGACTATGATACACATCAGCCGGTGTCAAATTATCAA
>CAYOLA010000007.1:0-27307 GCA_964404735.1 uncultured Bacteroidales bacterium | reverse complement strand
GGACCGGGGGTTCGAATCCCTCTTTCTCCGCAACTAACTCAAAACCCGCGCTTTGCGCGGGTTTTTTTATTTGCAAAGTGCGCGCGCCAAGCTTGCTTGAGCGGGTGTGCTGCGCAAATAAAAATGCCGACGAAGAAGGGTTTGAGTTAGTTAAGCCCCTCCCCTTTTGGGATCATGAGCAGAGCGAGTAATCCCTCTTTCTCCGCAACTAACTCAAATCCCGCGCTTTGCGCGGGTTTTTTTATTTGCAAAGTGCGCCCGCCAAGCTTGCTTGAGCGGGTGTGCTGCGCAAATAAAAATGCCGACGAAGAAGGTTTTGAGTTAGTTATGCCTCCCCCCTTCAGGGATCACGACCGCAGGGAGTAATCCCGTAATTTTGATTTAACGATATCGCGATTTTCGATTTCAGGAGGTTTTGAGTTAGTTATGCCAGCCCCCTTCAGGGATCACGACCGCAGGGAGTAATCCCGGCATCACCATCACCCCACCCTGACCCTCCCCATGCGAACAGCATGGATTAAAGATACCTTTATTGGGGGAGGGAAATCATTATTCCTTCCATATCAAGCCCGGGTTGAAACCCGGGGCTATGTGCATACCTGACAGGGTTATGTGTATTGATATTGTGTTTTTGTTTTAATGCCTCCCCCGGAATGGGATCATTATTCCTTCCATATCAAGCCCGGGTTGAAACCCGGGGCTATGTACATACCTGGCAGGGTTATGTGTATTGATATTGTGTTTTTGTTTTAATGCCTCCCCCCGGAATGGGATCATTATTCCTTCTATATCAAGCCCGGGTTAAAACCCGGGGCTATCTGTACATACCTGGCAGGGTTGTGTACATTGATTTTGTGTTTTAGTTTTGATGCATACCCCCGAAATGAAATCATAAGCCCGCAAACAACAGACTACGGTTTAAAGACTGATGCCATTAACTGAAATCTGTTCGCCGATAACTGATTCACGCTTGACCAAAACAGTTATATTGTTAACTTTGCTTTTAACCAATAAAAGATAAACAGCATTCGAACCTAATAATAACCGATCCAACAGGCATCAGTATAAGCCGGCAAACTTAAAATTTTCATAAACAGATCATTAAGCTCGCTACAACCTTCAACCAAAAATATTAAATGATGAAAAAATTATTCGCAATTCTTTTCCTGATCCCGCTTTTCCCGATTTCCGCCGCCTTTGCGCAATCGCTCGAAGCCTATATGTCATACAGCCTCTTCAATTCACCCGCCGACGGGCCCTTTATCGAAACATACCTGAGCGTTTTCGGGCCCAGCCTGCAATATGTAAAAAACGAAGACGGAAAATATCAGGGAGCCGTTGAAGTTACCGTGATCTTCCGCGAAGGCGAAGATATTGTCAGCTTCGATAAATACGAAGTGGCCAGCCAGCCTCTCAACGATACCACTTCCCTTACAGGAAACTTCCTTTCACAACAGCGTTACACCCTCCGGAACGGGAATTACACCATGGAATGCATCATTTCCGACAAATATGCGGACGAAGAACCCCATATCTTTAAAGACCCCGTTGCGATCGATTTTCCTGACGATAAACCTTCAATCTCAGGCATTCAACTGCTCAGCGATTATAAAAAAACCGAAACCCCCGGCCCGCTCACCAAAAGCAGTCTGGATCTGTACCCTTTCGTATTCAATTTTTTTCCCGAAAACGTTGAAAAGATCCTCTTCTACTGCGAGTTTTACAATACAACCAAAATTGCTGAAGAAGGCAGCCGCTTTGTCTACAATTATTACATCCAATCCTATGAAACAAAAAGCCAGATCAAAAATTACAGCCGCAGCCGGGCAGGTGAAGCGACTGCAGTGTTTCCCATCATCAGGGATTTTGATATCAGGCAACTGCCTTCAGGAAATTACTTTCTCGTTGTGGAATTACGCGACCAGGACAACGAACTGGTAACCAGCAACCGCCTCTTCTTCCAGCGAAGCAATCCAAACATTCAATTCAACATCAGCGACCTGGCAGCACTCGACACCAAAAACACTTTTGTTGATAAGATCAGTGATCCCGACAGCCTCAGAACCTTTATCCGTTACCTTTTACCCATTGGCAGCGAAATGGACCGCGTATTCATTACCAGGCAAATGCCCGATGCCGATGAAAACACGCTCAGGCAATATTTCCTGAATTTCTGGCTCAACAGGGACTACATCACCCCTGAAGCAGCCTGGAACCACTATCAGCAGCAGGTGGAAAAGGTAAACGCTATCTACAGCACACCAAACCGGCGTGGCTACGAAACCGACCGCGGCAGGGTATTCCTGAAATACGGCCCACCAAATATCGTTTCGGAAAGCTATAACGAACCCGCCGCTTATCCCTATGAAATATGGCAATATTATACACTGGGCGATGGGCAGCGTAATAAGAAATTTGTTTTCTATACTCCGGATATTGTCACAAACGACTTCCAACTGCTGCATTCCGATGCCATCGGTGAACCTGCCAACTTCCGCTGGCAGGTAGAGATCCACAAACGTACCTTCGACCCATACAGCATTGACGATGACCTGTACCCGGATGCCTGGGGAAGCAATGTAAATAAATACTGGGAAAACCCAAGGTAGGAAAGACGGCCATAGGCAAAAAGAGAAAAATCCAAAATTTGGAATTACTTTTGTTCGCAACATTATACCCTTCGAATTAACATGATGCGAATATCATATTATGCTTTTTATGCCTTTGCATGGCTGATCTCGCTGTTGCCGTTCCGGCTGCTCCACAAACTTTCCGATCTTATCTTTATTCTATTGTATTATGTGTTTCGTTACCGTGTTGAGATCACGCGCCGGAACCTGCGTAACGCATTTCCCGAAAAAGAAGAGAAATGGATACGCCAAACTTCAAAAAAATTCTACCGCAACCTGGCCGACATCATCCTCGAAGATATCAAGGTACTGACCATCAAACAAAAGGTACTTGCAAAACATTACCGTTATGTAAATACAGAAATCATCGATGAATTTTACAGGCAAAACAAAAGCGTGATCATAGCCATCGGCCATACCGGAAACTGGGAATGGCTCGGAAATACGCTTGGCCCCATGTATGCCCATATGAAAGGCTTTGCCATTGTTAAGCCTCTCAAAAACCCTTATTTCGACAGCTTTATGAACGGTCTGCGGAACCGCTTCATCAAAAACAGCATCATATACATGAAAGATACCTTGCGTGCCATGGTAAAACGAAAAGACCAGGCTTCGCTCTATGTTTTTGCAGCAGACCAAACCCCGTCAAACCCCAAAACCGCCCATTGGGAAATGTTCATGAACCAGGACACGCCGTTTTATACCGGTATTGAAAAAATTGCACGTACACTTGATTTAGCGGTTATCTTTATAGACCTTTACAGAGAGAAAAGAGGTTATTACGTGGGTGAAATATCATTGATCACCGACAGCGCCAGGTCAACAAAGGAAAATGAGATCACCACAAGCTATATAAGAATACTGGAAGAAGCCATCAGGAAAAGGCCCGACAACTGGCTCTGGTCGCACCGCAGATGGAAACACAAAAGGGAAAACAAGAATTAACCATAAGGCTTTGATCAAAACAGCAGTCGTCATATTGAACTGGAATGGCATCAGGCATAAACACCTGGCAGAGTTTCTCCCCACCGTACTGAAGCACAGCGCAGCTGATGCGGAGGTGATCGTGGCCGACAATGGTTCCGACGACGACTCCCTGGCCTGGCTCGAAGCGAACCATCCCGGGCTGAGGGTGATCAGGAACAATGAAAACGCGGGCTTCGCCGGCGGCTACAACAAGGCCCTCCGCCAGGTTGAGGCGGAATACTACGTACTGCTCAACTCCGACATCGAAACCACGGAAAACTGGATCGCACCTGTGATCAGCCTGATGGATCGGGATCCGATGATCGCCGCCTGCCAGCCCGGGATCATGAACCAGCAGGAAGGGTTCAGGGATGAGTTTGAATATGCCGGAGCCGCAGGAGGGTTCATCGACAAGTATGGATACCCCTTCTGCAGAGGGAGGCTGTTCCAGCATCTCGAAAAAGATCTGGGACAGTACGACGACAGCCGGGAGATATTCTGGGCCACCGGGGCCTGCATGTTCGTGCGGGCAGAACTATACCATAAACTGGGTGGACTCGACGACGATTTTTTTGCCCATATGGAAGAAATCGATCTTTGCTGGAGAATGAAGAACGCTGGCTACAAAGTGATGTATTGCGGCGAATCGAAGGTTTATCATGTGGGGGGCGGAACCCTGCCAAAGAAATACCCCAGGAAAACCTACCTCAACTTCAGGAACAACCTGACCTTATTATTTAAGAACCTTCCGGGCGGCCGGCTGGCCAAAGTATATATCGCACGCATCTTCCTCGATGGTGTGGCCGCATTCAAGTTCCTGCTCGAAGGCAGCTTTTTGTCGTTCATCGCGGTGACCAGGGCACATGTCAGCTTCCTGCGGACCTGCAGAAAAACGCTGGCCAAGCGCCGCATGAACAAACGCCACGATGTTTCGCAGATCTACCGGGGCAACATCGCCTTCGATTATTTCCTGAAAGGGAGGAAGTTGTTTTCGGATCTGCCTGAGGAGAAATTCACTAAATGATCATTTCAACAGGCTAAGCAATGCCAGACGGTACGAATCCAGCCCGAAACCCGAGATAATGCCTTTTGCGGCAGGTGCAACATAGGATATCTGCCTGAAATCCTCACGGGCAAAGATGTTGGAGATATGGACCTCCACCACCGGTGTGCCAATGGCCCGCACAGCATCGCCAATGGCCACGGAAGTATGCGTATATCCACCGGCATTGAGGATAATGCCTTCATAAACACCTCCCGATTCCTGCAGTTTGTCGATGATCGCTCCTTCGATATTGCTCTGGAAATAGTCGATCTGTAACGCGGGAAATTCCGCACGCAGCTTTTCCAGGTAATCCTCAAAACGTCCTGTGCCGTAAATGTCAGGCTCACGGCTGCCAAGCAGGTTCAGGTTGGGTCCGTTGATGATCATGATGCGCATGGGGCAAAGATAATGAAATTGGTGACGAACGACCGGGGGCCGGATGCAGGGTAATTGAAATTATTCTTAATTTTGGATTGAACTGTTTAGCCATGGTGATGTTGCGCGACCGATTCATTGCTGCTGCCAGGGACTACCGCTACCTCCTGGAACGGAACTATCCGCAGAAAGGCATCATCAGGCTGACCGGCGACCGTTATGCCCTCAGCGGAACCGAAAGGACCATGCTCTACCGTGGCATCACCACGCAGGAAAACTGCGTGAAAAGAAAAAAGAAAATAGCCCTGGTCAGGGAAGTCAAAGGCAGCGGACTGAGCATCGACGGCTACAACGTGATGCTGACCATTGGCAACTACCTCAACGGGAATACCGTGTTTATCAGCAACGACCGGCTGTTGCGCGATGCCGCCGAGATGCATGGCAAGGTGTTCCGGAAAGAACTGATGGACCGGGTGGTTCATTTGATTCTCGACGACCTGCTGTACCTGAAAATCTCGTCAGTGCTGATCTTTTTCGACCGCCCCGTGAGCAAATCCGGCGAGCTGAGCCGGAAGGTCAGCAAGGCATTACAGGAGGCGGGCATCCCCGGCCATGCAGAGACTGCCCACTCGGCCGACTATATGCTCAAGCATGCCAGGCAGGGATTCATCGCCACCTCCGACTCCAGCATCATCGACCAGAGCCCGCTGAAGGTCTTCGACCTGGCCAGGCATGTGATTACAAGAAACTTCAGGCCGGCGTTTACGGTACTCGGATGATAGGTAACAGACCCCAACGCAACCTGGTCACTTCTCACAGTCGCAAAGTCCCGCAGTCCCATAGTATACTTTCTCCTGCCGCAGTTCCATTTTCCCAAATAATTTCTTATCTTTGCAGTGGAATCCAATGGGGGTGCCCCAAATTTACGGGCTGAGATCATACCCATTGAACCTGATCCGGGTAGTGCCGGCGAAGGGAAAATTGATACTACGGAAATGAGCTTACTGTTTACAGCGGCAAGGACAAAAACCTGCCCGTCCTGATCCCGGGCAAGGGACAGGAGTGTTTTTATTTCCGCCATCATTTTCTCAGGGTTAAGTTTAACCGTAAAAACCTGAAAAATGAAAAAGACCGTCTTGCTTTCAATCCTGGCCGTGCTGCTGCACGGCAGCCTGTTGTCGCAGTATGCTCTCCGGGGCACCATCACCGACAGGGAAAATGGCGAAGCCCTTGCAGGCGCCCACATCACCATCGTGAACACTTTTCTCACCCGTATCAGCGGGCCCGGCGGGGAATACCGTTTTGCCAACCTCAGGGAGGGCACCTACCTGCTGGAGGTCAGCTATGTTGGTTACCAGACAGCGGTGCGCGAGCTGAGGGTTATGGAAGACACGGAGGCCGGCTTCAGCCTCGAACGGGCCACCATCATGCAGGATGAGGTGGTGATCCGCGGCATCAGGAGCTTCAGGCAGGACCCGCCATCCTTCACTTCCATCAATAAGGAGGAGATCGCTTCCGAAAACCTGGGGCAGGACCTCCCCTACCTCCTGGCCATGACCCCGTCGACCGTGGTTACCAGCGATGCGGGCAACGGCGTAGGATACACCACCATGAGGATCAGGGGCACCGACATCACGGGCACCAACGTCACCCTGAACGGCATCCCGCTCAACGATCCCGAAAGCCACGGGCTGTGGTGGGTGAACATGCCCGACCTGGCCTCGTCAGCCAGCAGCCTGCAGGTACAGCGGGGTGTGGGCACCTCCGTGAATGGCGCCGCAGCCTTCGGCGCCAGCATCAACATCAGGACCAACCAGTTCAGCGCCATTCCCTATGCGGAGATCAACAGCTCGGCAGGCTCCTTCAACACCTTCAGGAACAATGCCGGCTTCGGCACGGGCCTCCTCGGCGGCAGGTGGACAGTCGATGGGAGGGCGTCGTGGATCACCTCCAACGGCTATATCGACAGGGCCGCGTCCGACCTGAAATCGTTCCATCTCAGCGGTGCCTATAACGGCGAAAACAGCATTTACCGCTTCAACATTTTCAGCGGCAGGGAAAAGACCTACCAGGCCTGGGCCGGCGTGCCAAAAGACTCGCTCAAAACCAACCGCACCTATAACCCCTATACTTACGAAAACGAGACCGACAACTACCAGCAGGATCATTATCAGTTCTTCGCGGCACACAGCTTTAGCAGGTACTGGCGCGTAAACGCAGCCCTGTTCTATATAAGGGGCCGCGGCTATTACGAACAATACAAGGACGACCGCAGCTTTAACGGCTACGGCCTCAGCAATCCGGTGATCGGGGGCGACACCATCAGCCATACCGACCTCGTTCAGCAAAAATGGCTCGACAACCATTTCTACGGCCTCACCTGGACGGTCAACCATAAAAAAGGAAAGCTCGACCTGAGCCTTGGCGGCGGGCTGAACCAGTACCTCGGCGATCACTTCGGCAAGGTGATCTGGGCCGAATTCGCCTCCGCCATGGGAAAGGACTATGAGTGGTACCATAACGACGGGATCAAGAACGACGCCAACATCTACCTCAAGGCCAACTACCAGTTGCTGCAAAAGCTCAATATATACGGCGACCTGCAATACCGATACATTGACTATACCATCGAGGGCATACACGACGACCTGCGCGACATCAGCCAGCAGCACGTGTTCCGCTTTTTCAACCCCAAGGCAGGCCTGCTGTATGACATCAACGACAGGAACAGCGCCTACCTCAGCGCAGGGGTGGCCAGGCGTGAGCCGAACCGGAGCGTATACCGGGATGCACAGCCCGGAGAGGAGCCCACTTTCGAGACCCTTTACGACTACGAGGCAGGCTATAAATATTCAGCCCCGAAAGCCGCCCTTTCAGCCAACATCTATTATATGGACTATCATAACCAGCTGGTGCTCACCGGTAAGATCAACAATGTTGGCACTCCCGTCATGACCAATGTGAAGGACTCGTACCGCGCGGGCATCGAACTGCAGGCAGGCATCAAATTTTTGAAACGCCTCCGCTGGGACCTGAATGCCGCTTTCAGCAGGAACAGGATCAGGGATTTCACGGCATATGTCGACAACTGGAACTACTGGGATGACCCCGATAATGAGCCTTACCAGTATGAAGAATACCTGGGAGAGACGGAGATATCCTTCTCTCCCTCAATGACGGCCGGCAGCATGATCGACTATGAGCCGGTGGACGACCTCCACATCTCGCTAATCTCTACTTATGTCGGAAAGCAATACATCGACAATACTTCCAGCAATGAACGCATGCTCGACCCCTGGCTGGTCCACGACATCAGGCTGATGTACACCTTCCGTACGTCTTTCATCAGGGAGATCGGCCTGCAGTTCCGGCTTAACAATATCTTCAGCCAGGAATATGAGAGCAATGCCTGGGTATACAGGTATATCTACAATGGACAGGAAGGGGTGATGGACGGCTACTTCCCGCAGGCGCCGGTGAACTTCTTTGCGGGAGTAAGCCTCAGGTTTTAATCGCAAAACCCGGAACAGTGATCGCCGGATGAATGCAGGACGGGAGAAAGGGATACAACGGGAAGATGATGGCGCAGTTTTAAATTATGAAATCTGATATAAGGATATTCACCAGCCATGTCCCTGGCTGGCGCTGATCATATGCAGTGCAGCTGCATCGCCCTTAGTGTTTCAAAATGACCTTTTTTACGATCTCTTTTTACAAATCCCGGCAGTCGGCACCAGGTTCATGTTATTATAAAGCACATTGTCCCTGATGATCATCCTGTACCCGGCAGTGTTGCTGTCGAGGTTCCAGTTCTGGTAAAGGGAGATGGCACTGTTCCCGAAAACATTATACCGGCAATTGTCGTAGAGCAAATTGTTTTCGATGGTCAGGTAGTCTGACTGCACACTGCTTATTCCGCTTCCGCAGCATTCGCAGATCGTATTGTTCACAATGCGTATGTGGTGGGGATAGCCGGTGCTGAAGGGGCTCACCCCGTGGGTCTGTATGCCATTCCCGTTATATTCGGAAAGAGGGAGGCCGCCGGGATTGTTACAGCCGGCAGGTTGATTGAGTGCTTCTTCAAAGGTAACGTTGGATGCATTGCCCCGGATGGTAAACCCGTTGATCCCGACATAACAGGCCCCGTTGATCACCTGAATGGCATTCCATTCGTAATTGCAGCACGGGTGTGTGTCCGGGATAGTTAATAAATACGATCCAGTCTTCAAGGGTTCCCGAGCGGTGGATCGTAACAATGTTATGGTAATAATTATTGTAGGTGCTGTTCATCACTAAAACGGTGTCGCCCGGGAAGGTCAGGTCTGCGGCAGTTTGTATTCTCTGAAAAGCAGTTTCCGGCATAAGTCCGTCATTCTCGTCATTTCCCGTGTCGTAACAGACATGATAATTGGTTACTGCCAGGCTACCGGCACGAATATAAGAATGATCAGGCTGTAGAGTCTAAACATAGGCTTAGCGGTTTTCATTGACTAAGATAAACAATATTTCAGTGCCGATTTCCCGGGGCCTGTCCCGATTACTCGGGGCCTGTCCCGATTACTCGGGGCCTGTCCCGATTACTCGGGGGGTTCACCGAAATCACAGCTTGCCGCATCCATCGGTGAATAAACCGCCCACCCGGGCAAACCAGGCCGTTGCAATAATCCCTCGCCAAAAAACCTTACCTTTATCTTGTAAATACTTTGGCTGACCCAAAAAAAGGAGGAGCGATGAAACAGTATAAGACCGGGAATGTAAGCCTTGAACTGCGACAGGGCAACATTGCCCACCAACCGGATATGGATGCAGTGGTCAATGCGGCCAATGCCGGACTGCGCACAGGGGGAGGCGTGGCCGGGGCCATCCACAGGGCAGCCGGCCCGGGACTGGAAAGGGAGTGTCGCCCCCTGGCCCCCATCAGGCCGGGACAGGCCGTGATCACCGGGGCACATGAGCTGCCCAATCAATACGTTATTCACTGCCTGGGCCCCATATACGGCGTGGACCATCCCGCAGCGCAACTCCTTGCCAATTGCTACAACAACACACTGCAACTGGCCGATGAGAAAGGGATCAGTTCCATTGGCTTTCCGGCCATTTCCACCGGAGCATTTGGCTATCCGCTGCAAGAGGCTGTCGCCATCGCCATGGAAACCATCCTCGACAAGGCAAAACAACTGAAAAACCTTCGGACGATCGCCATGATATTATACTCCGAAAGCGATTTTCAGGCACATGAGCGCTATCTTAACAAAAAACTACCTTCATGATCCGTGATACCGCTTCCTGCCGCGTCCCTGCCCCTTAAGGATGCGGAATGGGCGTGACCCGGGTGTACACCGGCGGCCTCACGGCCGATGTATGCGTTTATTATGCGGCCCCCGACAGCCTGAAAGAAGGTTTTAAAACCACCCTGATCAACGAAGCCACACAGGGATAAGACGATAAATCCACCCATAAAGCTTTCCGTCACATAGAAAAGGAAGGCGGGCGTATTTCATGGATATCACTCAACTCGCCACACGATCCGCAGCCAATATGAATGGTGCGCAAAACATCAATTATTCCTCCCGCTTAAAAAAAAAAAATCTATATTTGCACCGATATGCCCATTCAGGTGGGCTTTTTTTTAACCGTGAAGGCAGATTTCTGGCTTCCCACACTATCTCAAATACTGCCAATGAATAGATTTTTTCGGTTTTTCCTGATTTTTTTCCTGCTTATTGACCTGATCCCCTCCCATTCCACAGCCTGTACGAATTTCCTGGTAACCAAAGGCGCCTCGACCGACGGCTCCACCATGATCACCTATGCAGCCGATTCGCATATCCGTTATGGCGAATTATATTTCAGTCCGGCTGCTGAATGGCCGGAAGGAAGCATGGTAACCATCTACGACCGCGGAACTGCCCGCCCTATTGGTCAGATCCCGCAGCCACCCCATACTTATCAGACGGTCGGCTTTATCAACGAGCACCAGGTGGCGATCGGCGAGTCCACTTTCGGCGGGCGGAAGGAATTGGTCGACACAAGCGGGATCATGGACTATGCCGGCCTGATGTTCATGGCGCTGCAGCGCTCGCGCTCGGCACGGGAAGCCATCAAGGTCATTGCCAAACTGGTTGAAGCCCACGGATACGCAAGCTCAGGCGAATCGTTTTCCATTGCCGATGCCAACGAGGTCTGGATCATGGAACTGATCGGCAAGGGGACCGACATGAGATACGACCGGCGATCAAAACAGTATTACAATGCAAACAAGGGAGCGGTCTGGGTAGCTGTAAAAATACCTGACAGTTACATTTCCGCACACGCAAACCATGCTCGCATCATGGGTTTTCCGCTGCATGACGGGAAAAGAAGCATCAGCTCCGAATACCTGGATATGATCTTCGGCGATGATGTGGAGGTGGTCTATGCCCATGATGTGATCTCCTTTGCAAAAAAACAGGGCTATTTTGACGGACCGGATCCGGAATTCAGCTTCAGCGATGCCTATGCTCCGCTTGATTTCGGCGCCATCCGCTTTTGCGAACTGCGCGTGTGGAGTTTCTTCAATCGCGTTAACGGCGATATGGACCAGTACCTGGATTATGCAAGCGGGAAGGACTGGAGCAAGAGGATGCCCCTGTTTATCAAACCCGACCGGAAAATAAGCCCGCAGGATCTGATGGAATTCAAACGTGATTATCTGCAGGGCACCGAATTTGATATGTCGGCTGATGCAGGCGCGGGGCCTTTCGGGAAGCCTTACCGCTGGCGGCCGCTGACCTGGGAACACGAGGAGCAGGAATATTTCAACGAAAGGGTTACTGTAACCCAGCAGACCGGCTTCTCCTATATCGCCCAGATGCGAAACTGGCTGCCCGACCCGATCGGCGGCATCATCTGGTTTGGCGTTGATGATGCCGGAAGCACGGTGTATGTGCCCTTCTATGCAGGCATCAACAGGGTTCCCAAAACATGGGCCGAAGGCTACGGCGACATCCTGACCTACAAGGATGATGCGGCATTCTGGGTTTTCAACAGGGTGGCACATTTTGCCTACCTCTTCTACAACAGGGTGATGACGGATCTGCGCAAGGTCCAAAGCGAACTGGAAACCAAATTCAAAACCATGGTGCCCGCCATCGATGCCGCCGCCCTTAGCCTTTGGGAAACCAATCCCGCACTGGCCCGTGAATTCCTGACCGACTATTCATGCAGCATGGGCGATTATACCATCCGGCGATGGAAAGAACTGGGAGAATTCCTTCTGGTAAAATACCTCGACGGAAACATCAAACAGGAGCAGGATGGCATATTCCTTCGCAATCCCTACGGCTATCCGCAGCCACCCGCTTTCCCGGGCTATTCAGACCAATGGAAACAAATGGTGATCGAAGAGACCGATGACCGCTTCATTTATCCAAAATAATAATTATCCCCCGTATAACTTAATCAAAAAAGATGAAAAGATCATCCGGCACTAAAGCAGACAAGCGTCCGGTGTTTTTGAGAATGCTTGATAAGGTTGAGATCATTGGAAACAGAATGCCGCATCCCGCAACCCTGTTTGCGGGTCTGGCAGTTCTGGTAGTCATCATATCCTGGATCGGGCATATGGCCGGCACTACGGCCAACCATCCCGTAGACGGCACTCCCATCTATACAAAGAATCTTCTGAGCGGCGACGGCTTCAGGTGGATGTACGAAAACCTGCTGTTCAATTTCCTCCGCTTTCCCCCGCTGGGATATGTACTGGTGGTGATGATCGGCATTGGTGTTGCAGAGGGTTCCGGACTGTTCAACACGATGATCAGAGCACTGGTTCTGGGCGCTCCCAGAAGGCTGATAACAGGCGCCATTGTGCTGGCAGGGATCATCTCCCATCTGGCATCAGAAGCCGGTTATGTTATCCTGATCCCGCTGGGCGCCATGATCTTTCATGCGCTTGGCAGACACCCCATGGCAGGCCTTGCCGCTGCTTTCGTGGGTGTGAGCGGCGGTTTCGGGGCAAGTTTCTTTATCGGCTCCATCGACCCGATTCTGGCCGGCATTTCCGAATCCGCCGCAAGGATGATCATCCCTGATATGGTCGTCAATCCGGCCGTGAACTACTATTTTATGTTCGCTTCCTGCTTTGTTGTTCTCGGCGTAGGCGTATGGGTTACCGAAAAGATCGTGGAGCCGCGACTGGGAGAATACAAAGGCGCCGCCGAAAAAATGCCCATCGGAAAGCTCTCTTCACTGGAAAGGAAAGGCTTGCGCAATGCCGGATGGGCCCTGCTGCTTACCCTCATCCTGCTTGCCATCACCATTGTCCCTGCAAACGGCTTGTTGCGTGATCCGGAAACAGGATCGGTGCTGCACTCACCCTTCTTCAATGGTATCATCATCGGCATCCTGCTGATGTTCTTCTTTCCCGGCCTGGCATACGGCATTACGACAGGAAGCATCAGGAGCGACAAGGATGTGGCGGCCCACCTCGGAAAATCAATGGGCACGATGGGCAGCTACATTGTACTGGTCTTTTTTGCGGCACAGTTCGTCTATTTTTTCAACTACAGCAACCTTGGGATCATTTTTGCCATCAAAGGCGCCCATACGCTTCAAAATATCGGTCTTACAGGCATCCCGCTGATCATTGGGTTTGTTTTTCTTTCCGCGCTGATCAACATGTTCATGGGCAGCGCCTCGGCCAAATGGGCCATCATGGCACCGGTGTTCATCCCCATGCTCATGCTGATCGATCCGCCATACCATCCGGCACTCACGCAGGCCGCCTTCCGTATTGGTGATTCCTTTACGAACCTCATCACCCCCATGATGAGCTACTTTGCCCTTATCGTTACCTTTGCAGAGAAATACGACAAGCGTTATGGCATCGGCACCATCATTTCCACCATGCTGCCCTATTCGATCATTCTTGGTCTTGTCTGGACAGGATTGCTGGTGGCCTGGATGCTGTTCGGACTGCCGCTGGGACCCGACGGCCCGCTGTTTATTCATTAAAATGGATGAACCCGGCAGGCTGCACCCGGGGCCAAATGGATCATTTTTCCCTGCGCCGCTTTTTCGACCGTTCAATGATTGCCTGCCTGGAATTCTTTTGCAAAAGATATCAATTCTTCATTCGTGCATTCGTGGCTATTTTTTTTGCTGCGAAGGCAAAAGATATACATTCTTCATTCGTGAATTCGTGGCTATTTTTTTTTGCTGCGAAGGCAAAAGATATACATTCTTCATTCGTGAATTCGTGGCTATTTTTTTCTGCTGCGAAGGCAAAAGATATCAATTCTTCATTCGTGAATTCGTGGCTATCACAAAACCACCCGCTTATAATTCAATCTCATTTCTCCAAAGTTCACAACCAATGCCAGTTGGTTTGATGATACTTTCAGGTAATTTATGGCTTGCGCTATAAATTCATCCGGGATGCCGGATACTCCTTTCACCTCAAGAATTATTTTATCATATACCACGAAGTCGGCATAAAACTTATGCGGCAGGATAATCCCTTTATAGTTTACATCGTACATTTTTTCTCTTTCATAGGGAATCCCGGCATTTTTAAATTCCAGTTCCAGTGCATCTTTGTATACGATTTCAAGAAAGCCTGCTCCCAGGTTATTGTATACTTCGAGGCATTTGCCTATGATCTGAAAACTTTCTTCTTTGTAAATGATTTTTTCCATAATTGTTTTTTTTTGCCATGAATGCAATCATTTTCCTTTGTGCAAAATAGCTTTTTTTTGTTTGCCACGAATGCACGAATGCATTCATTTTCCTTTGTGCATAATGGCTGTTTTTTGGTTTGCCACGAATGCACGAATGCAATCATTTTCCTTTGCGCATAATGGCTGTTTTTTTGTTTGCCACGAATGCAATCATTTTCCTTTGTGCAAAATGGCTGTTATTTTGTTTGCCATGTCTGAACGAATACAATTATTTTCTTTTGTGCATGATGGCTTGGATTTTTTCGCTACGAAGACAAAAGATATCAGTTTTCATTCGTGCATTCGTGGCTAATTTTTTTTGACTCGAAGACACGAAAAGTGTTATACTACCAGCAATACAGGATAAAATTAGCAAAATATAAAGAATGAAATTCTTCGATACCTTCCCCCCCCGCTAATCACATAATTCATATATTTGAACCATGCATTTAAAACATCATTCCTGCCTGCCTTAAACTTATTATCAGCATCGCCATGGAAAACATCAACGTCCTGCATACCATCCTCATCGTGCTTGTTTCTGTATTTTCGGTTCTTGGCGGCATATGGGGGTTTTTTAAGATCTTTTTCAGCTACCGCTCACGATTCCTCTTTATCACCAACTGCCAGATCCTACACCGCAGCATCTGGGCCGATATCAGCAAACGCTACAACATCAAACAAAACGGCCCGCAGGACCATGCCTTCAGGCCGCTGGTGCTCCTGCCGCATACGCTCCGAAGGTATTCGAACATCCCCAACGGGGCCAAGGCCATCCTCGAATGCGTCAACCCCAACAAGGAAAACAACCTCAGGATCATTGCCGAGGTGTACTGGATCCCCGACGACATGACACCCTGGAACACCATCAACCACCCGGTATTCTCACTCGTGCTGCGAAGATACTTCGGCATCGAACGCCCGCTCTACCAGGACGAAGACACGGCCAAGGGAAACTGGATAAAGGTGAGCCACTCCCTGCAACACCTCGACCCCCTCCACCGCCGCGATGAAACCGACGGCAGCATGATGCACTGGGCAGTGAACAACAGCATCACCTTCAGGTATTTTAACCCCTGGGCTACCGAAAAAGAAGACAAGTATACCCGCGAACCGCGAAAAAACAACTTTATCGAATACTGCGGGCTCTCCATGGTCCTGCGCAAAAGATCCATCCACCTCATCGAAAAAGAATAAGCCAATCATTCACAAACCCGCCCTCCCCTCCGCCCCGGAAATATTTTGCCGAAGCCATTATATTTTTTATATATTTTTGAACTGACGTAAACAAAAACCCGACATGATGAAAAAAACACTTCTTCCGGCTGTCATGCTCATCGCAGCCATCACCCTCAAGGCCCAGCACATCCCACTGCCCGAAGCACTGCCGTGCTGGAACAGCCTCCAAACGGATCGCGGTACCGAAGTCTTCCTACTCGATTCAACCTATACCCACCTCTTTCCTGAAGACGGCGGAACCACCGATTCAAATCTCATCCAAAAACATTACGCAAAGTACTCTGAACATGGCCTGGTCATTGCCGATTCAAGCATCGGCCTTTTCCTCGATACCACCCAGTGGCTCTATTCCCAAAAAAGGGAATATACCTATGATGATTTACAAAGACTCACTGAAAGGACAGAATACACCGGCACGATGGTGAGCAACATCTGGTTGCCGAAATACCGCTATATTAACAACTATACAGGTAGTACCCCAATGACAGATTACGAGCTGGAGCTACTGTATTACAGCCAGGCCTGGCATAAGCACGACAGTACCGCAAACACCTGGGACAAGCTCCAGCAAAAGGAATTTGCCCACCGCTATATATGGGATTCTGATTCGGGAGCGTATTACATCCGTAACTACAGCCATTATGCCTACAATGCCCAGGGACTGGTCACCGGCGACACAATATTCCAGTACTGGTCGACGGGTACACCCATGTTCAGTTACCTGCGCGTCTATACCTGGGATGACCAGGGGAACAGGCTCACCCACACGGCTTTCAACTGGGACGATATGGCCCTGGCCTGGGAAGAAGTGGAAAAGCACGTGAGTACATACGACGGAACAGGCAAACTGCTTACCAATTTCAGGTACGAGTGGGACTATGACGCCGGTCAGTGGGAAAATATTGACCAGGGCTACTTCACCTACGATGAAGACAACAACATGCGCCTGTGGATGTACTGGGTGAAGGATGAGCTTACGGGCGACTGGCTGAAGGGGCATACCATGGAATTCTTCTGGAGCCTGCATACCATCGTCGGCATCGGGGAAGCGGTTCCCGGGGAGCTTTTCTCCGTTTATCCCAATCCTGCCGCCGGCCGGGTCACGATTACCTCCGCCTCCGGCGGCAACATGGACATATACGACATGAACGGCCGCCTGCAGTTTTCATTCAGGGCGAAGCCCGGCACCCTCAGTATCGACCTCAGCCGGCTGAAACCGGGACTGTACCTGCTTTGCAACGAAAACAGGAGCAACTGTCAAAGGGTCGTGATAAGGTAAAACCGGGAAATGGATATGCCTGCCTGCAAGCCATTCCCCTCTTTCATCAGCCGTTCAGCACCTCAAACAAAAGGTCTTTCGTTTCCTTGTTATAGACGCCGTTTACCGGCAGGCCGGTTTTCATCGACTGCAGCAGTTTAACCGCATTTTCGGTACGGTTCCCGAAGTCGCCGTCGCTGGTGCCACAGTCAAATCCCGCTTCCTTGAGTGCATCCTGCAGGCCTTTCACCTTGTCGCCCTTGTCGCCCTTCTTCAGCACGGCGGCGGGCAGGCTGACGATGCCCGAGGGCACCAGCCGCCGGAAGCCCAGCACATTTTCGATGGAATATGCCGACACGGACACCTGGTTTCCCTGGTTCCCGCCCAGGCAGTATACCCTTTCGCCGTCGATGGAAAAACCGAAGAAAAAGCCCACATGTCCAAGCCAGGAGTCGGGGCTGCCGCGCCAGAACACCACGATGTCGCCGGGTTCGGGTGCATTATCGACATTTTTACCACTCAGTAGCCAGGAGCGGGCATTGGCCTTTCCGCTTCCCCTGAGCCCGGCCTTTTTGGCCACCCAGTTCACAAAGATGCTGCACCAGGGGGTTTCGTCGTCATTCACCCAGGCAAAGCCCGCTTCTTTGGCATAATTCACAATGGCGGGGTTATGCGCCGGCCCGCTGATCTCTTTCTGGCCCAACTCGGCCACGGCAATTTTCAGTAATTTATCCATGTTTTACATCTTTGGTTTTTACACTTTTGCAAGCTGCTTCCGGGGTCCCGGAAGGGCAGGCAATGCTTTTACCTGCTCAGGGCCATCTTCCTTACCTGCATATAAGGCCCCGATACCAGCCTGTAATAGTACATGCCCGTGGCGGCCCGGCCTGCATCCCACTGCAGGAGGTGGCTGCCGGCCTCAAATTCCCTGTCGGCCAGCACGGCAACCTGCCTGCCAAGCTGATCATGAACGCTCAACTGTACATGAGCGGCCTCCCTGAGCTCAAAGGGGATCATGGTAAGCCCATGGTGCGGGTTGGGGTAGTTCTGTCCCAGCCGGGCAGGCGGCTCGTTTGTGCCCGACAGGGGCTCGTCGACCGATACCATGGCATAGGCGCATACGTTGTCGATGTAAAACTCCTGCCCGCCCACCAGCAATTGCGCTACCGGGCCTTCGATCACGCAACTGCCGGTATATCCCGACATGCTCACGCTGATGCTGAAGCCGGGTTGCAGCACGGCGTCGGTCAGTTCACCCACAAAGACCGGCCCGCCGTTAATGCCGATGTTCTCATGCCCGCCGTAGTCGGCAAAGTCGAAAGTCACCATCTCGATGAGCATCCCGATCCAGGTAAAATCAAAAAGCAGGTTGATGTTCGAAATTTCCATGTTGTTGCCGCTGCCGAGGCCGCCGCCAACCGATACCTGGGCCTGTCCGAAATTGGTGCCCCCGGTTTCATAGATGAACTCCTCAACGGCCACATCAATACTGTTCTGGTTAAAGATCACCTCACCCGGGACGTTAATGCCGGCCCCATATTGTGTCCCGACAGTCAGCGGCTCGAAGTCGACACAATTTGTGTAAAAGCCCACCTGCATGGGGCAGACATTATCAATGGTAAATTCCTGCCCGCCCACCAGCAGTTCCGTTATGGGATCAGAATGGCTGAAGATGGTGGCCTGCATGTAGGATCCCATGCCGGTGATATAGAAGGTGAATCCCGGGGGCATCACAGCCATGCTGAGCTCGCCCGACCATATGGGAAAACCGTTGACGGAGATATTCTCGTCGCCACCGTAATCCTCAAAGTCGAAGGTCACCCAGTTGGGCTGTTCCGCCAGGCCTGAAAAATCGAATGCCAGGTTGATGTTATCGGTCCACATGGCCTGCCCGGTGCCGTAACTTGCACTGCCGTCGATGACCGTTGCGGTGCCGAAGGTTCCTCCCCCGCCCGGCCATTCAAAATATTCAACGCGCACGGGTATGTCGTTCTCAGTGAAGATCACCTCCCCGATGGTGTTGATGCCATTGCCGTATTCGGCCCCCAGTGGAAGCATTTCAAAGTCGACACAATCCGACGGGTCTTCAACGAGCATGGCGCAGATATTGTCGATCATGAATTCCTGTCCGCCGATCAGCAACTCGGTGATGTCGCCGGTAAGCGTTGCCCGGTGGAAGCTGCCCATGTTCATGATGGCCATGCTGATGCCCGGGGGCAGGACGGCCATGCTGATCTCGCCGGCAAAGATGGGCGATCCGTTCACCGAGATATTCTCCTCCCCTCCTTCATCAACAAAATCGAAACTAACCTTATTAGGCACAAAGCCAAGATCGTCGAAATGAAATGCCAGGTTGATGTTGCTGGTCCACATGGCCTGTCCGGTTCCAAAATTGGATGTGCCGTCCATGACTTCACAATTTCCGAATATTCCTCCTCCGCCAACCCACTCGAAATATTCGACCGTTACGGTAATTTCTTCCTCGACCAGGATCACATCCCCGATGGAATTTACACCGCTTCCATAATTACTTCCCATAGGAAGCGTTTCAAAGCTTACGCAGTTCTGCGGAATCTGTGCAAGGCCTGACATTGCCATAAAAATAGCAACACAGGAAAACATAAAGATCTTTGCTTTCATAAATTGGTTTTTAAGGTGATTTTTGATTTTTTTGAAAGGCCCTAAGTTACGAAATACAAACCCGGCATGCAAGCCTGCTGCAATTTTTATTTGCTGTTCAGGAAGCGGCGGCCGGCAGCATTCATGTTTATTCCATAACCTCGTTGACCAAAATGCAGGATTTGTGATTTGAATCTGCGTTTGCAGTTTTTTATTGAATATTTTTTTGATTTACGGAATAATATTTATCTTTGCACCCCCATTTGAGGCTAAGAACATTATAAAACAGCAATCATAAGGATATGGCGAATCATAAATCAGCATTAAAACGGATCAGGCAGGCGGAGAAAAAAAGGGTACACAACCGTTATTACGGGAAGACCATGCGCAATGCCGTGAGGAAATTCAGGGCGATCGACAACAGGAATGATGCAGAAGAAAAATTGCCCGGTCTCATCTCACTGATCGACAAACTGGCCAAAAAGGATATCATCCATAAGAACAAAGCCGCCAACCTGAAATCAAAGCTGACCAGGAAAGTCAATTCCATGTAATGGCTCAACCATAAAAAAAATTTAAAAAGTCCCTCCCGAAAAGGTGGGACTTTTTTCGTTTTCGGGTATTAATAGTCAGGAGGGATCATGAAAGACGACTATTGCAAGAACATACCCATCAGGCTTTGGGCCGAGGACGAGCGTCCGCGCGAAAAGCTGATAAACAAGGGCAGGCGGGCGCTGAGCCATGCCGAGCTGATCGCTATCCTGCTCGGGTCGGGGACAAGGGAGCTGTCGGCCCTGGAAATATCGCGGCGCTTACTCGATGAAACAAGCGGCAGCCTCAAAGAGCTGAACAGGTTATCCGTTTCGGATCTTACGCGCCGAAAAGGCATCGGTCCGGCCAGGGCCGTCAGCCTGATCGCCGCGCTGGAAATCGGTAGCCGCACAGGAATGGAAGGTAGCCTCGACCGTAAAAAAGTGAGCAGCAGCCAGGATGCCTTCGAATTCTTCCGGCCCTTGCTTCGCGATTCTGCCTATGAGGAATTCTGGATCATGCTGCTGAACCGCGGAAACAAAATACTTAAAAGCATTTGCATCAGTCAGGGAGGATTGTCGGGCACCGTGGCCGACCCCAAAAAGATCTTTAAGATGGCCCTCGAACAATACGCATCCTCAATGATACTATGCCACAACCACCCTTCCGGCAACATCAGGCCCAGCGAATCCGATATCCGGCTTACCCAGAAACTCAAAAAAGCCGGTTCTTTCCTCGACCTGCCCGTGATCGACCATATCATCGTTGGGGAGGATAGTTATTTTAGTTTTGCCGACGAAGGCTTGCTATAGCAGAGAGTCAGAGAGTCAGGAACTCTCTGACTCTCTGACTCAGGAACTCTCTGACTCTTCATATCTACTGAAAAAGCTTAAATTTGAAACCAAAATACAAGTGAATGCAAAAACTCCTCACCATCATCGGCGCGAGGCCGCAGATCATTAAGGCAGCGGCGCTTTCCAGGGCCATCAGGGCCGATTTTTCGGATCGACTGCAGGAAGTGATCCTGCATACCGGGCAGCACTACGACGAGAATATGTCGCAGGTGTTCTTCGATGAGATGGGCATCCCCCCGGCCGATCATAACCTCAATGTAGGTTCGGGGAAGCATGGCGAGCAGACTGCCGCCATGATCAAAGGCATCGAGGAAGTGATCGAAAAGGAAAAGCCCGCCTGGTTGGTGCTGTATGGAGATACCAACTCCACCCTGGCGGGGGCCATTGCAGCAGTAAAAATGGGTGTGCCCGTAGCCCATATCGAAGCCGGACTGCGTTCCTTCAATAAATCCATGCCCGAGGAGATCAACCGCATCACGGCCGACCACTGCTCCACCCTCCTGTTCAGCCCGACAGAAACCGGGATCTACAATTTAAAACGTGAAGGTTTTCCCGTGGGGGAAGAAGGGCCATATTCGCCCGATCATCCCGGGGTGTTCCATTGCGGCGATGTGATGTACGACAATGCCCTGTATTTTTCCCGCGTAGCGGAAGAGCGTTCGGAAATACTGAAAAGAACAGGCATGGAGGGTAAGCCATTTGTGCTGGCCACCATCCACCGCGACCACAACACCGACAGGGCGGAGCGGCTGACGTCCATCTTCAGGGCGATCGTTACCATTGCAGAGGAAGAGGGAATGCCTTTTATTATCCCCCTGCATCCGCGCACCCGGAAGATGCTGGCCCGGCAATTGCCCCTGGAGGTGCTGGAAAGCCTGACGGATTCGCCCGGGATAAACATAACTGAACCCGTATCCTTCCTCGATATGTGCCTGCTCGAACAAAAGGCCGGGATGATCATGACCGATTCGGGAGGGGTTCAGAAAGAATCCTATTTCTACCACAAGCCCTGCATCATCCTCCGCCCCGAAACCGAATGGGTGGAGATCGTGGAGAACGGCTCGGCCATCATCGCCGATGCCGATGAAGACAGGATTTTAGCGGCTTACGATCATTTCATCAAAAATCCACCGAACAATTTCCCTCCCGTTTACGGAGATGGAAAAGCAGCCTGGTTTATTGCCGACAAACTGCTTACAAGATGAAGAAGTTACACCCGGTTTTTGCTGGTGTCAAAGACACGCCCCAGCGGGGGCATACAAACTAATGCTAAATAGTAAGAGAATTAAAGATAAAAGTGTTTTCATTGTATTGGTTTTTATGGATTATTTCTTAATAAATCTGTCATTTATTCTTTTACAATCAGTAATAACTGAAATAACATAGAAGCCAGAAGGAAGAACACTTACATCTATCATTAATTGAGAGCCACTGGAAAAAACCTCCTCCTGTTTAATAACCTTACCTTGTGCGTTATATATGTATACTTCATATTGATATTCCGGCCCGTCAAATAAGTTTCCCACAAATAATTGCTCATCCACAGGATTCGGATATAGGATCAATGAATTTTTGCTTGGCATATAATATTCTTCAGAAATTGAAACTGTAGAATTGATTGTCCTATGAAGTGAATGAGAGGCAGATTTTGCAATTACATATATGTAGTCAAGATCATTAATCGTTATTTCACCTCTCGGTCCGGGAGGGAGCCCTTCATTTATTATTTCAAAAGTTTGGCCATCGTTAAGTGAACGCAATACCCCTCCTGAGGTCAGATATAAATGATCAGCACTATTAACTACAACATCTTCAACAAAAGGCCCTGCCAGAAGCGCTTCCCACTCATCCTCTCCATTGCGTAAAACATATAAGCCGGGAGAAAGACCTGATTGCAAGAAACCTCGTACACTGGCAAAAACAACGCCCTCACTATTCTCGGCCAGTGATGAGACCATGAGATTAAATAATCCCGAATAAGACCAGCTATCACCGCCATCTGTTGATTTATATACCCCCCCCATATCAGCAAAATATCCGGTGAGGGATAAATACATATTGCCAGACTGCGTTTGTAAAATGTCTGTAATATACTCCGTACTATTCGTGTTGGTAAATATAGTGTCCCAACTTATTCCGGAATTTATTGAACGTGTTAATAAAACATTACCACCCAGTCCGGTGCCCACGAACAATACATTAGTGTCAACGGTTTCGATTGCAGTAACATTTCCATCTCCAGGAGGATACAAAACACCCCATGTTTCTCCATTATCATTAGAAACCATCATTCTGTCATAACCTGCTCTGCCAATATAAATGTCTCCAGCTTCATTTATTTCAACAGGGTTAACGGAAAAGTCTCCGCTATCAAAAACCAAATCCCAGGTTTCCCCCTCATTATCTGATCTGTATACCCCCCCTTGGGTACTATTGTTTCCTACTCCCAAAAATATATGTCCCAGATCGTTAATAGCAACGGATCGGATTGCGATACCTGTAGGTGTGTTGAGAGCTTCCCAAAAATCCTGGGCAGAGATATTCAAACTGAATAAGGATATGCAACTGATAAGGACAAAGCGCTTTAAAAAGTGAAGTAACATCAGGATAATTGGTTTATTAACTCTATAAATATACAAATAATCATAATACATTGCAAGGATTTGATAAAAAAAGCAAACCAGTAAGCAGTGCGCGGTTTGCGGTACGCGGAAAAGTACAAGCCCCCCGGAACCCAGCACCTGGGACCCGGAACCATTCCGAATTTTCGAAAAACCGCTAATTAAGTGATAAAAAGTTTCAAAATTCGGATTAAAGGCGTATTTTTGCACTCCGTTTTCGAAAAACGGAAATGACATATTCAATCAATTAACAAACAGAAACATGAACCAGTACGAAACCGTTTTCATTATGACTCCCGTTTTGTCTGATGATCAGATGAAGGAAGCGGTTGATAAGTTCAGGAAGCATCTCACCTCCGTCGGGGCAGAGATCGTTCTTGACGAGAGCTGGGGTTTGAGGAAACTCGCCTATCCCATCCAGAAAAAGTCAACCGGGTTCTACCATCTCTTCGAATACAAAATGGATGGAAAGGAACTCAAAGAGTTCGAATTGCTTTACAAAAGGGATGAGCGCATGCTCCGTTTCCTCACCGTGAAACTGGATAAACACGCCATTGCCTACAACGAAAAGAAAAGGAAAAAGGCTGCAGAAGAAAAAACCGCCGAAGCGGAAGCCTGACCCGTTCATTCACCCTAAAATTAAAGTACAATGGCACAAAACAGTGGAGAAATAAAATATCTGACCCCGATAGCGGTCGATACCAAAAAGAAAAAATACTGCCGTTTCAAGAAAAGCGGGATCAAGTACATCGACTATAAAGATGCCGATTTCCTCTTGAAATTTGTTAACGAACAAGGAAAGATCCTCCCCCGCAGGATCACCGGGACTTCAACCAAGTATCAGAAAAAAGTGGCCCAGGCCATCAAACGTGCCCGCCACCTTGCCCTGATGCCCTATGTTGCCGACCTGTTAAAATAATGAGGAGGAAAAACCATGGAAGTAATCTTAAAACAAGACGTACCCAAACTGGGTTATAAAAACGACCTGATCACCGTTAAACCGGGATATGCCAGGAATTACCTGATCCCGAAAGGGCTGGCAGTTGCCGCAACCGAAACAAACAAGAAGGTGCTGGCCGAAGTGGTCAAACAAAAGGCACATAAGGAAGAAAAGATCCTGAAAGAGGCGCAAACACTGGCCAAAGCACTCGAAAGCCTCACCATAAAGATCGCGGCCAAAGCCGGTACTTCCGGGAAGATCTTCGGATCGGTGAACGATGTGCAGATCGCCAATGCCATAAAGGAACAACGCAACTTCGAGATCGACCGCAAACACATCTATGTCGATGGGGAATCCATCAAGGAGCTCGGCGAATATACCGCCAAGATCAAACTTCACAAGGAGGTGAGCGTCGACCTGAAATTCGAAGTATACGCCGAATAAAACAAGCCCCGCCGCAAGCGGGGTTTTTTTATCTCCTCCCTTCCTACGCCTGGCTGAAGGTGATAAAAAAGTTGGCCAGAAAATTCCAAAGGGTCACCACACAAATGGCAAAGAATTTTGCCAGGTAAAAGTTGATCTGCAACTTTCGCAGGATAAGCCAGAGAATAAGGTTATTCAACCCGAGCCCGATCACTGAAATAATGAGAAAGGAAGAATATTCCATCACGATCTCCTCGTTCTGGCTTTCAAAGGTCCAGATGCGGTTCAGTATATAATTGCTTGTGGCTGCAATGGTAAACCCGATGGAATTGGAAATATATTTCTGCACCTTAAAGATTTCCTTGAAAATATAAGTGAAGAAATAATCGACAAACAGGCCTGACAGGCCCACTGCGGCGAACTTCAGGAATTTCAGGATAAAGGAGGCTCCCAGGAAATCGAACATGGCCGAATATTAAAGCGCAAAGATATAAAAACTTGCATTGTGCAGGTTGCACTGAATGCCATCCTTAATAAACCCGCTGTTTATAACTGTACGATAAGGACCATTTTCTCACCATTTCTGATCACATCTACGGTGATGATCTGTCCGGGTTCCAGCTTTTTGAGCCTGGCCATATAGTCGTAAATATTGCCAACTGCCATACCGTCGAGGGCCGTGATCACATCATCTTTCAGCATACCGCCACGTGCTGCCGGGCCATCGCTTCTGACGCCACTCACCAGCAGGCCATTGTTTTCGCTACCGGTAAAATCGGGGACGATGCCCAGCGTTACTTTGAAATCATAGCGCTGCCCCCGCCTGTACTTGTCGCCGGCCTCGCTGAAAGTAAGCTTGTCGTCACGGTTTGCCACCGCCATGATCAGCTCCCGGCTGAAATCCGCAACGGCTTTCAGTCCCTCGTAGTTGATCAATTCCGGCACATCCCGGCTTGTATGGTAATCGCCGTGTGCACCCGTGGAAATAAAGAATACCGGGATGTCGGCGGCATAGAAACCGGCATGGTCGGAGGGGCCGAAACCTTCTCTTGAGAAGGATGCCTCCAGCCCTGACGATTCAAGTTGCTTTTTCAGCAGTTCTTCGGCCTCAAGGGATGTGCCGGTGCCACCGATGCTGATGCTGCCCTTATCATTAAGCCGGCCGATCATGTCGAAGTTGAACATGGCAACAATATTTTCCATGCCCGGCGGCCTGTTTTCTATAAAATAGCCCGAGCCTACCAGCCCCATCTCTTCCGCTCCGAAAGCCACCACCGCCACCGTTCGCCGCAGGCTGTCGCCGGCAGCCGCGATCCTTTCAGCGATCTCAATGATCCCGGCCACACCCGAAGCATTGTCATCGGCACCATAATGCACCACCCTTGCATCCGGCTCGCGCGAACCGGATCCGGGGCCGCCCATGCCAAGATGGTCGTAGTGCGCACCGATCACCACCACCTCACCGGCCAGCAGGGGATCATTCCCGGGCAGCCATGCAAGTATGTTCATGGTGGTCACCCGCTGCTGTATGACCTCCGCAGCCCCCTCCAGCCAAATATCCGTTTCGAATGATGCCGGCTTTCCACCCTCAGCGATCTCCTGCTCCAGCAGGCCAATCGTACGCGCAACGGGCGCCAGCAGGCTGTCGGCAAGCTGCCGCTTCATATGGATCACGGGTATGCCGGCATCCGAAGCCGATTTATCGTAAAACATCCTGAATAGTTTGTCGTCCTCATCAAAGGCGGGGCCCGAAACAAAGATGAGGCCTGCCGCACCATGGTCTTTGGCCGTGAGCACCTTCCCGCGCAGTCCGGCTGCCGAAGAAAAGATGTTTCCCGCGCCCGCCACAGAAGGTTCTCCCGGAAAGATCATCACCCATTTGCCCCCTACATCAATCCCGGCATAATCATCCCACCGGAGGCTGTCGCCGCTCACCTGGAACCCGTATCCGGCAAATGCAACAGTGGCTTCCAGCCCGGCACTGCCCGAAAAAGAGAGGGGAATAAAATCTTCGGCCAGGCGCCCTTCCCGTCCCCGAAAACGCAGGTAACTGCCATCACCGGCCTCCATGCTGCTGACCAGTTCAAAATACTGGTAGCCGTGATCAT
>CAYOLA010000006.1:0-5087 GCA_964404735.1 uncultured Bacteroidales bacterium | reverse complement strand
TGAAAAGGCTTAGTCGAACGAATCCCGATTTATCGGGATGCCTGCCCCGAAACCTCGGTGGCCTGCCCCGAAACCTCGGTGGCCTGCCCCGAGACCTCGGTGGCTTGCCCCGGGAATCGGGGGTTAAATGGCTAAATGGCTACATGGCTACATGGTTAAATGGCTACATGCCTGCCCCGATTTTTCGGGGGCTAAATGGTTAAATTCGTGAGACTGCCTTTTTATGAGCGAAGCAAAATGAAAGGGCATAGCCGAACGAATCCCGCTTTAGCGGGATGGTGATTCCGGGTTCCGTACCGGGAAGTAGCAAGTTCAGATTTCAGATTTCAGAATTCAGAATTCAAATGGACAATCTTCCGCGCAGCGGAAACGCCCGCTCCCCGGTCTCTATGGTTTTTTATGAAAAGTCGACGCACCGGCCTGCGCCGTGGGCATAACCAGCACATCATCGATATTGGCGGTGGGAGGAAGGGTAGTGGCAAAATAAACCACTTCGGCAACATCGGCGGGATGAAGGGGCACATAGCCTTTATACACCCGGCGGGCTCTTTCGCTGTCGCCTTTGAAACGCACTAAACTAAACTCCGTTTCAACGGCTCCGGGGGCTACCAGGGTAACCCTGATGCCGTGGGGAAGCATTTCCATTCGCATGGCCTTGCTCAGTGCCCCGACAGCATGTTTGGTGGCGCAATAAACATTGCCTTTGAAGTATACTTCCCGGCCGGCAATGGATCCGATATTGATGATGTGGCCCCTGCCGCGGGCGATCATGCCGGGGGCAACGGCCTTGCTCATATACAGCAGCCCTTTCACATTGGTATCGATCATTGTTTCCCAGTCGTCTTCATCCCCTTCGGGAAAAGCGGTAAGTCCGAGTGCCAGGCCGGCGTTATTCACCAGCACGTCAATTTCCTGCCATGCCTTGGGCAATCCTGTGATGGCCTTTTTCACTTCATCGCGATCCCGCAGATCCATCAGCAGTGGCAAAACCTCCACGCCATAATCCTGCCTGAGCCTGGAAGCAAGCGTTTGCAGGCGTTCCCCTCTTCTTCCGGAAATGATGACAGCATATTTTTCGGCGGCGAATTTATGTGCACAGGCTTCCCCGATACCTGAGGTAGCGCCCGTAATCATAACGATCTTGTTCATATTTTCCCAGCTGTTTTTTCAATCCATTTGCGTGCATTGACGAAAGCCTCGATCCATGGAGAAACCTCATCATCGGGCCTGCTTTCGGGATAATAAGCCCATTGCCATGGGAAGATGGCCCTTTCGAGATGCGGCATCATGGCCAGGTGCCTGCCATCGTTGGAGCAGATG
The DNA here is from genome assembly GCA_964404735.1 of uncultured Bacteroidales bacterium. Classification (GTDB taxonomy): domain Bacteria; phylum Bacteroidota; class Bacteroidia; order Bacteroidales; family B18-G4; genus B18-G4. The sequence goes on along the minus strand of CAYOLA010000006.1, from coordinate 3,767 downwards.
GCCGCAGCATTGAAATCGGAACCATTCGGATTGCCCGGGTATTCCTCGTAGGTATAGGTTACGGGAATATTGTATTTGTCGCTGTAATAGGGGAAGCAAAAACGTCCTTCACCATGGGCCACCCAGATCCCAAGCCTGGATCCCGAGAGGCTGTGCAGCATCACGGTTTCGTTATCTTCGATATTTACATTGAGGAAGGCCGATTCGAACTTCCCCGACTGGTTCGGTTTCATCTGGGGATTTTCGGGATGCTCAGGATATACCAGCCCGAGGGCTGTCATCAACTGGCAGCCATTGCATATCCCCAGGCTGAGCGTGTCGTTCCTTGAATAGAACATCTCAAGGGTTTCCCTGGCCTTGGGATTGAACAGGAATGCGCCGGCCCAGCCCCTGGCCGAACCCAGCACATCGCTGTTGGAGAAGCCTCCCACAAACACGATGAAGTTGACATCCTCCAGTGTTTCTTCACCGGAGATGAGGTCGGTCATATGAACATCTTTCACGTCGAAGCCGGCAAGGTAAAGTGAATAAGCCATCTCGCGGTCGCCGTTCACGCCCTTCTCCCTGATGATGGCAGCCCTGACCCCACTGCCTGATTTCCGGGCCGGGTCGATCCCATACTGGCTGTGTTTACCGGTAAAGTGATTGCAAAAGTCAAATCGCAGATCCTGTCTGAAATAGTTACTGTAGCGCTTTTGCGCCAGGCCGGGTTCGGATTGCAGGCATTCAAACAGATAGGAGGTTTTGTACCATCGCCGGCGGCAATCGTTAATATCGAGTGAGTAATGCTGATCCCCATGTTTCAGATTTATTTTCAGTTCCCTGCATGTTTTGCCCAGCACATGGTGTGTGATTCCGGCTTCATGCAGGATCCCGCATACCTTTTTCTCGTCGGCCACCTGCAGCAGCACGCCCGGATTTTCGCTGAACAGCAGCTTAACGGGGTCCTTTTCGCCAATGCCATCGAGCGACAATTCCATGCCCATATCGTTTACGGGGAAAGTCATTTCCAGCAGGGCCACGGCCATCCCTCCGGAGGATATATCATGACCTGCCAGGATCAGTTTACGATCGATACATTCCTGGATGGCATTGAATGCGCGGGCGAAATACCCGGCATCATTTATTTCAGGAGTTTTCTTTCCCAGGCAGTTGATGAGCTGGGCAAAACTGCTTCCGCCCAGGCAATGTTTGTCGCCCGAAAAATCAACATAGATCATGGGCGCATCATATTGCAGTGCCAGGAAGGGGCTCACGCTTTTCTTCAGGTCGGTGCATTCGCCCATGGCTGAGATGATAACCGTTCCCGGGGCAAGAACTTTTTCACCGCCGGGATATTTTTGTGTCATCGACAGGGAGTCTTTTCCTGTCGGGATGTTGATCCCAAGGCTGATGGCAAAATCGCTGCAGGCTTTAACGGCCTTGTACAGGCGTGCATCCTCACCCTTGTTCCTGGCGGGCCACATCCAGTTGGCGCTAAGCGACACTCCCTTGATCCCATCCCGGAGGGGTGTCCAGACCAGGTTGGTCAGCGCCTCTGCAATGGCCAGCACCGGGCCGTTTTCGGCCGAAACAAGCCCGGCTGCCGGAGCATGTCCGATGGATGTGGCAATGCCCTTTTCGCCCCTGTAATCGAGGGCGACCACGGCCACATTGTTCAGCGGAAGCTGTATGGGGCCCGTACACTGCTGCATGGCCACGCGGCCGGTCACCGAACGGTCAACCTTGTTCGTAAGCCAATCCTTGCAGGCAACGGCTTCCATTTCGAGCAGGTCCCCGAGGTACTCCTCCAGCTTGTCAATGTCATAAGCCGGCTCATCAAAGACATTCAGCACCGTAACATCTTCCATGGTTGTCTTTGGCGGTTTGCCGAACAGATATTCAAGATCCAGGTCGATGGGGTTTTTGTTTTGTTTATCCTCGAATACAAAATGCCCGTCGCCGGTCACTTCTCCAACTATGTACATGGGTGCCCTTTCCCTTTCGGCAATATCGCCAAGAAGGTCGGCATCTTCCTTTTTGATGACCAGCCCCATGCGTTCCTGCGATTCATTGCCGATGATCTCCATGGCCGACAGGGTCGGGTCTCCGACCGGCAGTTTATCAATGCTGATGCGACCGCCCGTTTCGGCCACCAGTTCCGACAGTGCATTCAGGTGTCCGCCTGCGCCATGGTCATGAATGGAAACGATGGGATTATCTTTGCTCTCGGCCATGGCCCTGATCACGTTGGCCACCCTTTTTTGCATTTCGGGGTTGGCACGTTGTACGGCATTCAGTTCGATGGCATTCTCGAATTCGCCGGTGGCGACGGACGACACCGCCCCGCCACCCATGCCAATGCGGTAATTGTCGCCCCCCAGCACCACGATGTAGTCGCCTGTTTCAGGCAGTCCCTTTTCGCTGTCTTCTTTCCTGGCGAATCCCACCCCCCCGGCCAGCATGATCACCTTATCATAGCCATAGGTTTTCGACGGAGAAGTATGTTCAAAGGTCAGCAGGCTGCCACAGATGAGCGGTTGCCCGAATTTATTGCCAAAATCGCTGGCGCCGTTCGAAGCTTTTACCAGTATATCGGCCGGTGTCTGGTACAGCCAGGGCCGGGGCCGGGTATAGCTTTCATATTTCCTGTTTTCATCCAGGCGGGGGTAGGCAGTCATATACACGGCCGTACCGGCCAGGGGGATGCTGGCCTTTCCGCCGGCCAGTCGATCGCGGATCTCTCCGCCCGTTCCTGTTGAAGCCCCGTTGAAAGGTTCTACCGTAGTAGGGAAATTATGCGTTTCGGCTTTAAGTGAAAGAACCGTATGGATGTCGCGCACTTCAAAATAATCAGCCTTATCCTGGCTGGCAGGGGCAAACTGTTCTGCCTCAGGCCCCATAACGAAGGCCACATTATCTTTGTAGGCCGACACCAGTTTGTTGGGGTTGACCTTCGAGGTTTTTTTGATCAAGGCAAAGAGGGATTCGCCCATTTCCTTTCCATCAATAATGAAAGTGCCATTGAAGATCTTGTGCCGGCAATGTTCGGAGTTGACCTGGGCAAAGCCGTATACTTCGCTGTCGGTGAGTTTTCGCCGTATCTTGTGGCTGACCTCTTCGAGGTATTCGATCTCGTCGTCGCTTAGGGCCAGGCCTTCGCTCTTGTTGTATGCGCTGATATCGTGTATGAAAGTGACCGGTTCGGGTTTCCGGCTAACGGTGAACAGCTGCTGGTCGAGGTTTTGGTAACGTTCCTGCAACATGGGGTCGAAAGGGGCTTCCGCGTCACCGGTCAGCATGAAAGATTCAATCCTTTCAACGCCCCTGATGCCCATATTCCGGGTGATCTCAACGGCATTCGTACTCCATGGGGTGATCATTTCGCGGCGGGGGCCGATAAAACTGCCGGGCAACATCTCCCCAGGTACCGGCTCACAATCCCCGAACAGCCAGCTAAGCTTTTCGCGGTCGGCGGCTCCAAGGGGAGCCTTTAATTTTAGTGCGTAATACGATTTGGGGGTGACCTGGTAAAAAACTATCATATCATGCCCGTTTTTGTAAAGATCAAACAATGTGCAACCCAACAAAATTATATATAATTCCCTTAGGGCCGGAATGGCATTCCGGCTGTTTTTCATTGAATTATTAACAAGGATATGCGGAAAGCGGCAACAGGGTTAACGGGATCAGACATCGCCGTCGGCCACCCCGAATTTTTCATCATGTTCAACATTCCCGTAAGGTTCAACATGAACGGTTACATCGTACACATCCCTGATGCCGGT
>CAYOLA010000005.1:0-1746 GCA_964404735.1 uncultured Bacteroidales bacterium | reverse complement strand
ATCTTTTCCATGATGGCAAAGCGCTCGCCCGTGATCTGCAGTCCGTATGATTTGCCCTCTCCGATGCCGCTTCCATTGCTGTTTGTTGCCGGATGCTTTCTGCCCACCCCGTTGTCTTCAATGCTGATGATCAGCACCCTGCCTTCCAGCCGGATATCCAGCGAAAGCTGCTTGTTACCCTCTTTGGGCATGAGCCCGTGCCAGATGGCGTTCTCTACGAAAGGCTGCATGGTCATGGGCTGTATCATGATGCCGGCGGGATTTACATCTGCGGCTATGTTTTCCAGGTAGTTGAACTGATTATCGTAACGCATCTGCTCAAACTCAATATATATACGCAGTGTTTCCAATTCTTCTGCCAGTGTGATCAGGTTTTGGCGGGAGTTATGCAGGATGAGCCTCAGCATCTTCGAAAACTTGGTAATATACCCGGTGGCGTTGTCAAACTCTTCTTTCAGCACATAGCAGCGGATGCTGTTGAGGCTGTTGAACAGGAAGTGGGGGTTCATCTGCGACCGCAGGGCCTTCATCTCCAGTTCGCTGATGAGCTTGTTGTATCTGGTCTGCATCCTTTCCTGGCTTTTTACCTGTGCCATACGGTAACGATGGAGGCTGTACAAAAAGAACAAAAACAGGATGACCGTAACTGTATAAAACCATGTGGTTTTATAATACGGTGTGCCGATGTGAAGGGGCAGGGTGATCTCCTCAAAATGCTCTCCGCCCGCCGACGCCCTGAGCCTGAAAACGTAACTGCCGCCTGGCAGGTTGGTATAGCTGACATATTTACGGCTTCCTGCATTGATCCATTGCTCGTCGAGCCCCTCGAGTTTGTATGAAAACAAAGTCTTTTCCGGCTTCAGGAAATTGCGTGCGCCATACTCGATCGAAAAGAAATTCTCGTCGGGACTGAGCCCTATATGCCGGTCCGCTTTTACTGCCTGCCCGAGGTCAATATCATGGTCGAATATCCGGAATGACCTGAAATAAGGCCTTGCACTGCCGCTGTAACTGCGGATGCTGTCGGGGCAAAAGCGGTAAATACCCCCGCTGTTACTGATGAAGAGCCTGCCTCCGGGGGAGGCCTTGCAGCGGAACAAGCTGCTAAGCCCGTAGTTTTCGTCATAGCTCCGGATGCTTCCGCTTTCCGGATCGATATGGTTCAGGGCTTTGTCGGTAACGGCCCATACATGCCCGCGGCTGTCGGTAGCCATGCTCTTCACCAGGCTGCCCTGGAGTCCGTTGTTTTCGGTATATGCGGCCACAAAACGGGCTTCGCGGGGGTCGATCACCATGATGCCGTTGTTTTCGGTGCCCAGCCAGATATGCCCCCCGGGGGTTTCGGCGATCGACCTGATCGACTCCGTCCTGACAGGCGCTTCGGGGAAGTCATTGGAAAAGGAGAGGTTGACAAATGCTTGCGTGGATGGATCGTAATAGCCGAAGGCGGTACTGCCATACCAGATGTGCCCCCGGCTGTCGGGAAACAGACAGAATATGAAATCCTTGAAATATATATTCCCGCTTTCATCCGGGAAATGATAATGGATGGTGGTACGGGCTGCAGGCTCGATCCTGAATATCCCGTTAAATTTTGTTCCCAGCCAGAGTTCACCGGCAGGTGATGTACAGGCGCTGATAAAATACGGGACTTCCGCGTTCGCGGGATTGGTATAAAGGCGCGGGTTGAAATCCTCGTAATGCGCGATGCTCCCCTGCTCTTTGTCATGGCGGTATAGGTCGTAG
>CAYOLA010000004.1:0-55900 GCA_964404735.1 uncultured Bacteroidales bacterium | reverse complement strand
GGGGTGGCCACCTCTTCAACGCGGTAATTGTTCCACAGGCCATTATTGTCGCGAAAAGTTTGCAGTCCGCTTTCGGCACTCATGCCGGCACCGCTCAGTACAACGATTCTTTTTTGCATAAATGGTATTTTATCTCACAGGCAATCCAACACTGACGCCGGATTTTCAGATGATAAAAATAAGAATTTTCGCAGGTAAAAAAAAGGGCGGCCATGATCAGGCACACCCCGCTTGAAATCATATAAAAGAAATCAATCAAATAGCTTCATTTCTTTAAGAAGATCAATCACTTCCCTGACCGACTGGGCGGATTTTTTTACCATGCCCTTCTCGTGTTCGTTCAGCTTAAGCTGGACGACCTCTTCCACACCGTTCTTGCCAAGTTTTACGGGAACGCCCATGTATATATCCTTAAGCCCGTACTCCCCGTTCAGGTATGCACAAACAGGATAGATCCTCTTCTGGTCGTCGACGATGGCTTCGACCATCATAGCGGCGGCCGCCCCGGGGGCATACCAGGCCGAAGTGCCCATGAGGTCGACAAGTTCACCGCCACCTTTCTTGGTCCGTTCATCGATCTTGTCCAGCTCTTCCTTATTCAGTAATTCGGTAATGGGGATGCCCGCTACTGAAGTATACCTTCTAAGCGGCACCATGCCATCACCATGGCCACCCATCAGCATGGCATGGATGTCCTTTGGCGACACATCAAGGGCTTCGGCCAGAAAGGCTTTATAACGCCCGGTATCGAGGATCCCTGCCATTCCGAACACCTTATTTGCTTCCTTGTTGGCCGCCTTGTAAGCAGTATAGGTCATCACATCAAGGGGATTGGAAACGATGATGACAATGGCATCGGGTGAGTAACGGACCGACTTTTCGGTTACTTCCTTTACGATAGCGGCATTGGTTTTGATCAGGTCATCGCGCGACATGCCCGGTTTGCGGGGCAGTCCGGAAGTGATCACGATCACACCCGACCCCTTGGTCTTCAGGTAATCATTTGTAACCCCCACAACGCGTGTATTGAAGTTGTTGATGGATGATGTTTGCCAGATGTCAAGGGCCTTGCCTTCGGCAACACCTTCCTTAACATCTACAAGTACTACTTCACGGGCCAGATCCTTGTGCGCAATGACGTTTGCACAGGTTGCCCCAACATTTCCGGCTCCGATAACTGTTATTTTCTTCATGATGAAATCCCTTTTTTTTGGCTTTCTTGCCATGTGAAATACAATATATTATTCGTAAATGGGAACAATAAAGTTACAAAAATAAAGAAATTTATATATATACGTACAGGCTTAAATGCCCCGGACGGGATACCAGATCCGGAAAGGGATGAACCAGATGAACCGGAATTCAGAGATTAAAACTGCCTGCAGCCCTTTGCTAAAACCCGCTACAGCATTACCCGGCCAAATGAAAGAGATCAGAAGCAATCCTGTCCTTTGTCGCGACGGCGAACGCACTGGGCATCGAGGGCGGCGATCATGACCATATTCACGATCTCGTTTACCGTACTGCCAATGGGAAGTACATGCACCGATTTTCTGAGGCCGTTCAGCACCGGGCCGATCACCTCCACGTCGGCAAGTTCCTGAAGAAGCTTGTAGGCGATGTTCCCTGCCGTAAGATACGGGAATATGAGCGTATTGGCAGGACCGTCAGCAAGTTTGGTAAACGGGAAATTTGTTTCAAGTATTCCCTGGTTCAGGGCAACATTGGCCTGCATCTCACCATCAACGATCATATCGGGATAATGATGGTGGAGATAGGCAATGGCATCCCTTTGTTTATCGGGAATGTTCCCGGGATTGGATCCAAAATTCGAATAGGACACAAAAGCGATCCTGGGCTGGATCTTGAATTGTTCAACGGCATATTTGGTTTGCAGGGTGATCTCCACCAGATCTTCCATGGTGGGATTCTTGTTCACTGTGCAGTCGGCAAAGAAATATGGCCCGCGTTTGGAATTAATGATATACATCCCCGAAACCAGCCTGCTTCCTTCCTTAATGCCGATCACTTCGAGTGCCGGCTTGATGGCTGAGGGGTAATTTCTGATAAGCCCCGAAACCATGGCATCGGCATAGCCCGTTTCAACCAGCATGGGTGCAAAGTAATTGCGGTGCAGGAGCAGGTCATAGGCGGCCTTCATCGTAATGCCTCTTCTTTGCCTTTTGCCGAAAAGCAATTCAGCAAATTGCCGCCGCTGTTCATCCACTTCATCCGATTTGGGGTCAATGATCTCAACGCCATCCAGTTCGAGGCTGTGTTCGCGGATAATACCATTAATGGCATTGATGTTGCCAAGGAGTATGGGAATGGCCGTCTTTTCATTATACACGATCTCGGCGGCCTTGAGCATATTATAATCTTCGGCTTCGCCGAAAACTACCCGCTGAATATCCCGTTTTGCCCGTCCTTTGATCTGACGCATCAACGGATTGCTGATGCCAAGCCTTTTACTGAGTTCTTCACGGTAGGCATCCCAGTCTTCAATGGGTTTACGGGCAACGCCCGTTTCCATGGCTGCCCTGGCAACAGCCGGAGCAACATGCACAATGAGCCTTGGATCGGTTGGCTTGGGGATGATATAGTCTTTGCCAAACTTCAGGTTCTTTTCGTGGTAGGCAATATTAACTTCCTCAGGTACGGGCTCCTTGGCCAGGGCAGCCAGGGCCTCTGAGGCTGCCAGTTTCATCTCGTCGTTGATGACTGTCGCTTTTACATCCAGTGCTCCCCTGAAAATAAAGGGAAATCCCAACACATTGTTGATCTGGTTCGGGAAATCTGAACGTCCGGTTGCCATGATCAGGTCATCCCTTGTCGACATGGCCTCTTCATAGCCAATTTCAGGCACAGGGTTTGCCATGGCAAAAACGATCGGGTTATCGGCCATGGTCAGCAGCCACTCCTTCTTAAGGGCGCCTGCAACCGAAAGCCCAAGGAACATGTCGGCTCCCTTAATGGCCTCCTCAAGGGTATGAACATCCTTATCAGTAATAAATTCCTGCTTCACTTTGTTCAGGTCTTTACGGTCTTTGTGGAGCACCCCTTTGCTGTCGAGCATGATAATGTTCTCTTTTTTTACACCCAGGGCAACATAGAGCCGTGTACATGAAATGGCCGAAGCGCCGGCTCCGTTCACGACGATTTTCATCTTTTCTATCTTTTTCCCTGTCATTTCCAGAGCATTGAGCAAGCCGGCGGCCGTAATGATGGCCGTGCCGTGCTGGTCGTCATGCATTACCGGTATATCAAGGGCCTCCTTAATGCGATCTTCGATCTCGAAACATTCGGGTGCCTTGATGTCTTCCAGGTTGATCCCGCCAAAGGTCGGGGAGATGGCAACAACGGTTTCCACAAATTTATCGATGTCTTTTACATCAATTTCAATATCGAAAACATCAATATCGGCAAATATCTTAAAAAGCAGGCCCTTTCCCTCCATCACCGGTTTACCGGCGGCTGCGCCGATATCGCCAAGGCCGAGAACCGCAGTACCATTTGAGATGACTGCAACCAGGTTCCCTTTTGCGGTATATTTAAAAACGTCTTCCGGGTTTCTGTATATCTCCATACAGGGGTCGGCAACGCCAGGTGTATAAGCCAGTGACAGGTCACGTTGGGTAGAATATGGCTTGGTGGGAACTACTTCGATTTTCCCGGGGCGGCCCAGTGAATGATAATTCAGGGCGTCTTTGCGAAACAGATTATCCATATTTTTCAGGGTATTGTTAAGAAATTAACAGATTTTGGCAAATCTACAAATAATTGGACAAGCCATCATGCCGTGACCATAATTTTTATTATTTCTAAATTTAAATCCGCCTTATTTATGAAACAGATAAAATATGGCATAATTAATTAGATTTGCAGCAAAATAATTATCAACTGTAAACAGTATCTATGTTTGAATATGTTGAGGGGAAGGTATCGGAACTAAATCCGGCTTTTGCCGTGATTGATGTGAACGGAATCGGTTATTTGCTTAACATTTCCGTGTATACATATTCACAGCTTCAGCCGGGCGAAAGCCATAAGATTTTCACCCACTTGGTTGTCAGGGAAGACGCCCACCTGCTTTTCGGCTTTTCTACCCTTCAGGAGCGGCAGCTTTTTCGCAACCTCATCTCCGTTTCGGGTGTAGGAGCAAACACCGCCAGGCTGATCCTTTCAGCTTATGCTCCTGATGAGATCAGCATGGCCATCACCCATGGGAATGCAAAGCTGCTCGAAAGCATTAAGGGCATCGGTGCAAAATCGGCCCAGAGGATCGTTATCGACCTGAAGGACAAACTACCGAAAGACAGCGATATTACAGAAGAAAAATATACAATAGCGCACAATACCCTGTTAAATGATGCGTTAACAGGATTAACCTCGCTGGGGTTTAACAGGAAACCGGCAGAAAAGGCTTTGAGCAAGGCATATACGCTCCTGGAAGAGCGTGAAACAGAAGCCGGTGTAACCGTTGAAAGGCTCATCAGGGAAGCCCTGAAGTTCCTCTGAGAAAGCTTTTTATAAACCCCCGGGGCTGTTATTTTTTTTGCACAAACCCGCCCACCTGGGCGGAAATAACTAATGAAAAGGATTTGGTACGGATAATTAAATATCTGTTCACACTTATAGTTTTTGTTTCCGTTTTCACGCTGGTGTGGGAAACATCGGCCGGTGGAAGGCTTGGAATTGACTATCCTTCGCCCTGGCCACCACCCGATACGACTGAAAACGACACCATTGCTCCGGTTTACCTCCAGTATCCATTCCCCGATAACGACGAACTGCTTTACATCCCTTCCGACGCGCATCCGCTTCACCTGCAAAACCCGTCAAACCTTCAAACAGAAATTGAATACGACCCCGAAACAAACCAGTATATTTTCCAAAACAAGATCGGCGACATGGATTACCGTAACCCGACCTATATGTCGTTCGACGAATACAAGGAATTTGAAAATAAAAACTCGCTTCGGAGTTACTGGAAACAAAGATCGCAAGCATCCTCCGGCATCGACCGGGGCGATGGCATCATCCCAAAAATATACATAGGCGGAAAATTTTTCGAAACCATCTTTGGCAATAATACCATTGATATAAGGCCACAGGGTTCGGCGGAACTGATCTTCGGGATCATGAACAACAAAACCGAAAATCCTACCCTCAACGTCAGGCAACGGCGGACTACCAACTTTGATTTCGACATGCGCATACAGATGAGCGTTATTGCCAAGATCGGCGATAAGATCGAATTCAGGACCAATTACAATACCGAAGCCACCTTTGACTTTGAAAACAAGCTGAACCTGAAATACGAAGGCAAGGAAGACGAGATCATCAAACTGATCGAGGCAGGCAACGTGTCGCTGCCACTCAACACATCCCTCATCACAGGGAACCAAAGCCTTTTCGGCATCAAGACCAAACTGCAGTTTGGACGCACGATGGTCACCGCTGTATATTCCGAGCAACAAAGCGAAACATCAACCCTCACCGTGCAGGGCGGGGCACAATCCAATGAATTTTATCTCACCGCCGTCGACTACGACGAAAACAAGCATTTCTTCCTCTCACAGTATTTCAGGGATAACTACGAAAAAGCCCTTGCGGAGCTTCCCCTGATCTTTTCCGACATCAACATTACCAAGGTTGAGGTATGGGTAACCAATATCGGGGCAGCCGTTACGCAGAACAGGAACATCGTTGCCTTTCAGGATCTGGGTGAAAACCGGATAATACATAACCCCAAAGTGAAACCAAATCCGGGCAGGTATATCCCTTCCAACAATTCGAACAACCTGTTATCGCAAATGGACACCAGTTTGATCCGCGACATCAACGCTGCCTCCAATTACCTGAAAAGCCTCGGCTTTGCCCCCGGCATTGATTTCGAAAAAGTTGAAGTGGCCCGGAAACTCGATCCCTCTGAATATACATTCAACAGCAAACTCGGGTTTATCTCACTTAATACGAACCTGAACTCCGACCAAACCCTTGCGGTAGCATACCAGTTTACGATGATCGGCGCCGACAGTGCCGTTTTCCAGGTAGGTGAATTTTCCGACCAGGGTATCGTAGCCCCCTCAAGCCTGATCGTTAAGCTGCTTAAAAGCACTACCCTAAACACCAGGGTACCCATGTGGGACCTCATGATGAAAAATGTTTACTCTATCGGTGCCTACCAGGTACAACGGGAAAAATTTATCATGAACATCCTGTACAGCGGGAATGATAATGGTGTGCCTACCGGCTATTTTGTTGAAGGACCCGACAATATCCAGGGCGTACCACTCATCAGCGTTTTTAATTTCGATAACCTGAACCAGCAGCTTAACCCGCCCGACGACGGAATTTTCGACTTTATAGATGGTGCCGCCACACAGGGAGGAACCATACAATCATCGAACGGGAAGATCTATTTTACCATGCTGGAACCCTTCGGGAGTTACCTGCGGAACAAGATCGTGCAAAACGGCGGGGATTCGTCACTCGCTAACAGGTATTGTTACGATTCACTGTATACGCTCACCAAAACGGGAGCCGAGCAATACCCCGATAAAAACAAGTACATCCTCGAAGGCTTTTACCGTTCATCATCCGGATCAGAGATCAGCCTGAATGCCTTTAACGTACCACGGGGATCGGTTAAGGTTACAGCCGGCGGACGCACACTCACAGAAAATGTTGACTATACCGTTGACTATACCCTGGGCAGGGTCAGGATCATCAATGAGGGAATCCTTAATTCGGGCACACCCATTAATGTTTCGATGGAAAACAATACTTTGTTCAATATACAGACAAAGAGGCTGATGGGATCCAGGATTGAGCATGCCATCAACCCGAACTTCCTCATCGGGGGTACCATCCTGAATCTGCGTGAAAGACCCCTGACACAAAAGGTCAGCTATGGCAACGACCCGATCAATAACACCATCTGGGGTGTAGACCTGAACTATCAGACTGAATCGCGCCTGCTCACCAAAATCGTTGATGCCATCCCGCTGATCAGCACCAAGGCACCGTCAATGATCAGCATCAACAGCGAATTTGCACATTTTATCCCGGGACATTCCAGGGCCATCGGTAAAACTGGAACTTCATACATCGACGACTTTGAAGGGGCCAAATCAACCATCGACCTGAAAAACTACGGCACCTGGTTCCTGGCCAGTACACCGCAGGAACAACTTGACCTGTTTCCCGAAACTGATATCTCCAATGCCTTAAATTTCAAAACCATGATCTACAGTGGCATTAACAGGGCCAAGATGGCATGGTATATTATCGACCCGCTCTTTTACGACAGGAACAGCACCCTGCTGCCGTCCAATATTTCAAAGGATGAGCTCTCGAAGAACTCGGTCAGGCAGGTACTTGAAACAGAGGTATTCCCCAATAAGGACATCCCGAGCGGAACCCCTACCAATATCGCCGTATTCAACCTTGCCTATTACCCTACCGAACGCGGGCCTTACAACTATGATGCAGCCCCGTCGGCATACAGCGAAGGGATCAACGCCAACGGGACCCTGGCAGCGCCGGAAACCCGCTGGGGGGGGGTCATGCGCATGATCGAATCCACCGACTTTGAAGCCACCAATGTTGAGTATATTGAATTCTGGATGATGGATCCCTTCACAGAAGATTCCACGAATAAGGGAAAGATCTATTTCAACCTTGGCGACATATCGGAAGATATTTTGCGTGACGGTAGAAAATCATATGAGAACGGGTTCCCCACCACGGCAGAAGTTGTTAATGTTGATACTACCGGCTGGGGAAGGGTGCCCAACGTGCAGGCGCTTGTTGAATCATTCGATACAGATGAAAACTCCAGACAATACCAGGATATTGGTTATGACGGTTTGGGTGATAACGACGAAAGATCCTTTTTCTCCTCGGCCGGCCTTCATCCCTACCTCGACACCATTGCCGCCATTTATGGCCCCAATTCGCAGGCATATCAGAATGCATTCTTAGATCCTTCATCTGACAACTACCAGTATTTCAGGGGTGGCAATCTGGATGAAAATCCGAAGTATTCAAGCATACTGGAGCGTTACAAAAGTTTTAACGGACCCGAAGGCAACTCCCCCACCGATGCCCAGAACCCCGAAAACTATCCAACCGCAGCCACAACCCTGCCCGATGTTGAAGACATCAACCGCGACAATACACTCAACGAATCGGAACGTTATTTCCAGTATGAGATCGAACTTGACCCTGACAAGATGGAGGTAGGCAGCCAGTATATCACGGATGTGTTTCTTGCCCAGGGTATCAGGCTCCCGAACAACAAGGTCACCAGCACCAAATGGTACCAGTTCAAGATCCCCGTCAGCCAGCCCGACCGGGCCGTGGGCGGCATTTCCGATTTCAAATCCATCCGGTTTATGCGTGTCTTCATGAGGGGATTTGAAAGACCCATCGTTCTGAGGTTCGCCACCTTTGAGCTGGTCAGGGGAGAATGGCGCAAATACCAGCAAAACCTGCTGGCCGCCGGCGAATATATCCCCGACGATATCCAGGCCCTGACCACTTTCGACATCTCTACCCTCAATATCGAAGAAAACGGCTTCAGGCAACCGGTCCCCTACGTCATCCCTCCGGGAATTGAAAGAGAGATCAACCTGGGCACCACCAACCTCATCAGGCTGAATGAACAATCGATGGTACTGAACGTCTGCAACCTTGTTGATGGCGATGCCAGGGCCGCATACAAGACCACTGAATTCGACTTCAGGCAGTATAAAAGGCTGAAGATGTTCGTTCATGCAGAAAAGTCTATTGAAAGCCAGGAACTGGAATACGGTGACCTTAGCTGTTTTATCAGGATTGGATCCGATTTTACCGAAAACTATTACGAATATGAGATCCCGCTGACCTTTACCGAATGGGGAACGCCTGCCACCAATCCGGAAGCGATCTGGCCCGAAGCCAACAATTTCGATATCGACCTCGAATCCCTGGTGGATGTTAAACACCGGCGTAACATAGCCATGCGCCAGTCCGGATCGCAGGTTTATCTGACTTTCCCGTACACCGAATTTTCGGGCGACCACAAGGTCACGGTTGTAGGCTCACCAAGCATCAGCGATGTAAAAACCATCATGATCGGCGTAAGAAATCCCAAAAAGCCCGGTGAGGTGGAAGTGGAGCCGAAATGCGCCGAAATCTGGGTGAACGAATTAAGGCTTACTGATTTTAACAAGAAAGGGGGCTGGGCCGCCACCACAACCATACAGGCTCAACTGGCCGATTTCGGGCAGGTAACCGTGGCAGGGATGCACAGTTCGGCCGGGTTTGCCAGCCTCGATAGCAAGATCAGCGATGTAGCCCTTGAAGCCACTACCCAGTTCGATATATCTACCGACCTGCAGCTCGGGAAATTCTTCCCCGAGAAAACCGGGATCAGGATACCGATGCATTTCGACTATTCAGAGACCCATATCACTCCGGAATATAATCCGCTCGACCCCGATATCAAACTAAAGACCGACCTGGATTCGTATGATACCAAGAGCCAGCAGGATTCTGTCAAGAAGCTGACCATCGACTACACCCAGCGCAAGAATATCAATTTTATGAACGTGCGCAAGGATAAGGTAGGAAGCAGTAAGCCACCAAGAATATATGATATTGAAAACTTTAATTTCACCTATGCCTATTCTGAGATATACAACCGCAATATCGACATAGAATACGACCTGATGCAGGAATACAGGGCCGGGCTGGGATACAATTTTGCCCTCACGCCCAAAAATGTCAAACCATTTGAAAAAATTGGCTTCATATCGAAAACACAGGCTTTACGGATCATCAAGGATTTTAATTTCTATTACCTGCCGAAATCTTTCAGTTTCCGCACTGAAATGAACCGGACCTACGGGGAAATGAAGCTTCGCGACAAAAGCCTCGGTTTGATCAAGATCAAGCCCTCCTTTAACAAAAGCTGGCGATGGGACCGCCACTATGATCTGAAGTTCGACCTTGCCAAATCTCTTTCAATACAGTATAATGCCGTGGCCAATGCCGAAATTTTCGAACCCCCCGGGAGTACGGATAAAGGCAGCGAATGGTACGAGGAAGAACGCCCCGACAGTCTCGATATCCGGAAACAGATATTCTCCTTTGGCACCATGCAGCGCTTCATGCAGAATCTGACCCTGAATTATACCCTGCCCATTGACAAACTTCCGCTGCTCGACTGGGTAACAGCTACATTTACTTACCAGTCGGGATATAGCTGGAATGCCTCCCCGCAATCGATTCAGCAAAGGTTCGGAAACCAGATTGAAAATTCCAGAACCTTACAGCTTAACGGGAACATGGCATTTGATAAACTATACAACAAGTCACCTTATCTGAAAAAGCTATTACGTCCGGCCAACAAACGCCAGCAACAACGTGGAGGTCCTCCACCACGGCAAAGGGAAAGAATGGCCACCGACATGCCGGAAGAAACGGCCGAAGCAGATACTACCGGTAAACCAAAGATAAATTACTTTAAGGTGATCGGTGAGGGCTTACTGAAAGTGGCCCTGGGGTTAAAAAAAGCCACCATAACCTATTCGCAAAGTACCGGAACGGCACTTCCCGGCTTTATGCCCGAGCCGGACCTGCTCGGCAGCCGGCTCAGCGACATGGCTCCCGGCCTCGGCTTTGCATTCGGAAGCCAGAAAGACCTCCGGCAGGAAGCCACAGAAAAAGGCTGGATTACCCGTGACTCAACACTGAACCAGCCATACCTTACAAAATACCAGGACGCCTTCGTGTTCCGGACCAACCTCGAGCCATTTCCGGAGTTGAAGATTGAGATCAATGCCGACAGAAACTACTCCGAAAATCACCAGGAATATTACAGGTATTCCGATTCACTCGGATCATTCCAGTCCTTCTCACCACAGGATGCAGGCAGTTTCAGCATTTCATACATCAGCTGGGGTACGGCCTTTGAAAAAGACGGCGATGACAATATTTCGGAAACCTTTGAGAACATGAAGGCCATGCGGCCGGAAGTTGCCGACAGGCTGGCCAGGGAAAACCCCAACTGGAACGGCAACTACGTACTCGACAGCCTGAGCGGTGATTATTATCCGGAGGGCTACGGGCCAACATCACTGGAAGTGCTCCGTTCTTCATTTCTGGCAGCCTATTCAGGTAAAAAAGCCGGCAAAGCATCCCTGGGCTGGTTCCCGTCCATCCCCCTGCCCAACTGGCGCATTACCTATGCCGGATTAACCCGCATAGAGTTCTTTTCCCGCTTTTTGCAAAAGATCAACCTGTCGCATAGCTACAGATCCAGTTATTCCATCAATTCATTCCGGTCGAATCTCGACTATGCAGAACTAAATGGTTATCCGAACCAGCAGCAAGCTTATTCATCCAACTATGTTTCCCGGTATGACCTTGGACAAATCGCTATTGTAGAGCAGTTTGCACCGCTCTTCGGCATTGATATGACCTGGCACAACAGCCTGTTTACAAAATTTGAATACAAAAAGTCGAGAAACCTCACTTTAAGCTTTGCCAACAACCAGATAACTGAAGTGAAAAGCAATGAATTGATTGTAGGACTTGGTTATCGAATCAAAAGCCTGGCCCTCTCTGTCAGGTCGCTTGGCGGAGGAGGGCGCAAAACCCGCATGGAAAGCGATGTTGATATTAAAGTCGACTTCTCGGTCAGGAGCAATAAAACCATCCTCCGTCAGATTGATGAGAATATCAACCAGGTCTCGGCAGGACAAAAAGTTTTTTCGATCAACACTTCCATTGATTACATGCTGAACCAGAATGTCAGGATCAGGCTGTTCTTCGACAAGATCATCAACAATCCATTTGTTTCGAACCAATACCGAAATTCGACGACAAATGGAGGCATCAGTCTCAGATTTTCGCTGGCACAGTAAGTAATCCTCCCCTTGTTTTTTACATCCGGAAGCATGATAAAAAACAAAAATAATTATCGCTCCGCCATGAAAAAACCTTAATTTTACCCCATCAAAAAAACGAACCAAAATGAATATTCCCGACAATTTAAAGTACACCAACGATCATGAGTGGATCAGGGTGGAAGGTGATGAAGGCGTGATTGGCATCACTGAATTTGCGCAGAAAGAGCTTGGCGACATTGTTTTTATCGAAGTGGAGACAGAAGGGGAGACGCTTGAGACCGGTGAAGCATTTGGCACCATCGAAGCTGTTAAAACCGTTTCGGATCTCATGATGCCTGTTGCTGGTGAAGTCCTTGAATTCAACTCCGAACTGGAATCAAATCCCGAGATTGTCAACAAAGATCCTTACGGCGAAGGCTGGATCATCAGGATCAGCATCAGTGATCCTGCAGAACTGGAAAACCTTCTCGATACCGACGCTTACAAGGAACTGACAGAAGGCTGATTTTCCGATGTTTAAAAAGCCCCTGCTCCCGGGCCTTGTCTGGACCTTTATAATCGGTCTGCTGACACTGCTGCCCGGGAACTATATTCCCAGGGTCACTACTTTCCTTGACTGGCTTGGCCCCGACAAGCTTGTTCATTTATTTCTTTTTGGCACATACACAATCCTTCTGATCAAAGGTTTCAGCAAACAATCTGCCGTTCCGTTTCTCAAAAACCACGCAATTGCGGCCAGTCTGCTAACTGGCATAGTTTTTGGATTATTTACAGAGATGATGCAACGGCTCGTCATCCCCGGCCGCAACGGAAACTACTACGATTTTGTGGCCAACCTGGCAGGTTGCATGCTCGGGTACGCGGGCTGGTACATCAGCAAAAGAAATGAAAATAAAATCTTGCGTTCTTCAAAAAATAATAATTAATTTAGCCATCCGGTTCGGATTGCCGGATTGAAATAAAAACCCAGCATACCATGGAAGCAAAAAAAACAGCAAAAGCTGATCTGGAAAGCAAAAAAATCATTTTTACCCAAATAGGCCTGATCATTGCCCTGGCCGCCACCTTGCTTGCTTTTGAATGGAAATCATACGACAAAAGCATTGAAGGTTTTGGCGAGAGGATGGTTGAAGACGTTCCGGAAGAGATCATTCCGATCACCGAACAGAAAGTTAAGCCTCCGCCACCTCCCCCGCCAAAAAAAGTGGTTGTGATCAATATCGTTGAAGACGACGTTGAAGTTGAAGACGATCTGATCATTGATGCTGAAGCCGATGAAACAACCGAGATACAGGAATACATCCCGATCGAAATTGATGAAGAAGTAGTTGAAGAAGCCCCGATCTTTACCGTGGTTGAATCAATGCCTGAATTCCCCGGCGGCTTCCAGGAATTGTACAATTTCCTCGGCAATAACATCAAATACCCCGTCATGGCCAAGGAAAGCGGGATACAGGGCCGTGTATTCGTAACCTTTGTTGTTGAACGCGATGGTTCCATCACCGATGTCAGGATTATAAGGGGTATTGGAGGCGGCTGTGATGAAGAAGCCATCAGGGTAGTAGAATCCATGCCCAAATGGCAACCCGGGAAACAAAGGGGTAAGCCTGTCAGGGTACAGTACAATCTTCCCGTAAGGTTTACATTGCAATAAGGATAAATAAACAAAAAAATCCCGTTTCTCAACGGGATTTTTTTTTGGTATTACCTTCTGTTTCCTACCCACAGCGTGAATAACCACAATTGGAGCATGTAAGGCAGCCTTCCTTGTAAATCAGCGTTCCTTCGCTGTTGCATTCGGGACATACGGCATCTTTGGCGATGGTGCCATCGGGAATATATTTCTTCAGGGCCCTTACAACACCATTCTTCCAGGTATTGATCGATTGGGTATCGAGCTGCAGGTTATCAACCAGTTCGACCACAAAAGGCAGGGGCATTCCATGCCGGAGGATGCCCGAGATCAGTTTTGCATAATTCCAGTATTCCTTATTAAACTGCCTTGAAAGGCCTTCCATGATGATCTTATATCCATACTGATCGTGAAAATGAAAATCGTATTGCGTTGTTTTTCTCTTTTCTGATTTTTTATTTTTCACGACCTGTCCTTTATCCACCCAGGGAGGCAGGAAGAAACCCTCTGCTTTACCGGTGAATATTTCGTAGGGACGGTTATTGAGCAGGCCTACAACGGCCACCCATTCTTCGTTATTGTTCATGAACCTCACCACCTCGGCCTCCAGTGCTTTTGGCCTGGGCGGGGCAGTGGTTTCGGGGAATTTACTTTTTTGTGACGGTTCTTTTTTATCGTTGCTGACGAGTACACCCGAACGTGAATTTTCACGGTAGATGGTCATTCCCTTGCAGCCGCTTTCCCAGGCAGTTTGGTAGATCTCGCTTATCAGCTCCTCCGTTGCGTTTTCGGGAACATTGACCGTAACGCTGATGGAATGGTCGACCCACTTCTGGACAGAACCCTGCATACGTACCTTGCTTACCCAGTCGATATTGCCGGAAGTAGCCTTGTGATAGGGTGATTTTTTAATAATCTCCTTCATGGCTTCATCATCCAATGCCTTCACTTCTTCGGGGTTATAGCCATTAATTTTGAGCCACAATTCAAATTTGGGATGGAATACAATATATTCTTCCCATGCATCGCCTACCTCGTCGGTAAAAGAAACATTAACATTTTTATCATTCGGGTTAACCTTTCTTCTTCGCTTGTAATTGACCATAAATGCCGGTTCGATGCCCGAAGTTGTTTGTGTACATATGCTAACGCTGCCGGTGGGGGCAATGGTAAGCATGGCAATATTCCTACGCCCATATTTTTTCATGTTTTCATAAACCTCGGGGAGGTTTTGCCTGATCCGGCCAATAAAAGGGTTGTTTTTTTCCCGTTCGATATCGAAAATCGGGAATGAACCTCTTTCCTTGGCCAGGTTGACCGATGCGCGGTACACTTCCAGGGCCAGCAGTTTATGGACTTCAGTCGAGAAATTGATGGCAGCATCGGATCCGTAACGGCTTCCGAGGGCGGCCAGCATATCGCCTTCGGCGGTGATCCCGATTCCGGTTCTTCTTCCTTCGAGGGTCTTTTTACGGATGTTATCCCACATATTCCGTTCCACCCGTTTTATTTCAATTGCTTCAGGGTCGCTGTCGATCTTGGCGATAATGGCATCGATCTTTTCGGCTTCGAGGTCGATGATGTCATCCATGATCCGTAGCGCTTTATGGGCATGTTCTGTAAATTTATCGGAATTGAAGATGGCATTTTCGGTAAACGGTTGGTCTACGTAACTGTACAGATTGATCGCCAGCAGGCGGCAACTATCATAGGGACAGAGGGGGATTTCACCGCAGGGATTGGTAGAAACCGTTTTAAATCCCAGGTCGGCATAGCAATCAGGGATTGCTTCGCTGGAAATGGTATCCCAGAAAAGCACGCCTGGTTCGGCAGAGGCCCATGCGTTATGGATGATCTTTTCCCAGAGTTTTACGGCGTCTGTTTCCTGCACGAAAACGGGATTTGGGGAATCGACGGGGTATTGTTGCCGGTAAGGTTTTTTTTCGATCACGGCTTTCATGAATTCGTCATCGATCTTAACCGAAACATTTGCTCCGGTCACCTTTCCGGCCTGCAGTTTGGCATCAATAAACCGTTCGGCATCGGGGTGTTTAATCGAAATGGTGAGCATCAGGGCACCCCTTCTTCCGTCCTGGGCCACTTCCCGGGTTGAATTGGAGTAGCGTTCCATGAAAGGGACGATGCCGGTTGAAGTAAGGGCTGAGTTCTTGACAGGGCTTCCGGTAGGCCGGATGTGCGAGAGATCGTGGCCAACGCCACCGCGACGTTTCATCAATTGTACCTGTTCCTGGTCGATTTTAAGGATGCCGCCGTAAGAGTCGGAATTCCCTTCATTGCCGATAACGAAGCAATTCGACAGGGATGATATTTGCATGTTATTGCCAATGCCGGCCATGGGGCTCCCCTGGGGAATGATATACCTGAAATCCCTGATCAATTCATACACCTCCCGGGCCGTCATGGGGTTGGGATATTTTTGCTCAATGCGTGCAATCTCCCTGGCAATACGCCAGTGCATATCATCGGGTGTGAGCTCGTATATATTCCCCGAACTGTCTTTCAGGGCATACTTATTCATCCAAACATTGGCAGCCAGCGTATCGCCCCCGAAATACTCAGTTGATTTTACGAGCACTTCTTCGGGCAGATACGGTTTTAATTCAGGAGCCCGTTCATTCCCCAAACCTTCGTGTTTATCCTCATCCATCGCTTTTTCCTTTAAAAGCGGCTCAGGTTTAATATCCGCCCTCGAACGAACTTGCAAAACCTCACCGTAAATATTTTCCTTTTTCTGGTCCGTTTCTTTTTCAATATTTACAAAAAGATCATTTGTGAGCTCCATATGCTGTTTATTTAAAAAGACAAAAAAATACAACCCTTTGCTTTACAACGGCTTTAAATTTAGACTGGGGTTGCGGAATGCGTTTACTAATATAAGGCAATCTCCAGGGTGCCTGATGAATTTTTATTAACACCCTGCCGTTGAAAAATCATAAATGGCTGGCCAGTGAGGGACCGGGAAAGAAAAAACTTTTTATTAACAATTTTTTGATAATTTTTTAATACTGGCTTAATATTTGGCAAGAAGAAAAAAGTCTTTTATCTGTTTGTTTTATAAACACTTAACATATCCTTACAAAAATAGCCCGGCCTTAATGGGCCTCGAGCCAATTTTCGCCGGTATTGATTTCAACTTCGACCGGCACCGACATCGGGATGGCTGTTTTCATTTTTTCTCTTACGATCTTTTTCAGGGCATTCACTTCGGAGCGATGCGCATCAAATACAAGTTCATCGTGTACCTGAAGGATCATTTTCGATTTCATTTTATTGGCCAGGATTTCTTCATAAATGCTGATCATGGCGATCTTGATCATGTCGGCAGAGGAACCCTGCACGGGGGCATTGATGGCATTTCTCTCTGCAAATCCCCTGACGGTTGCATTGGCTGAGTTGATATCGCGCAGGTATCTTCTGCGGCCCATGATGGTTTCGACATATCCGTTTTTTCTGGCGAGACTGATCGTATTATCCATATATTTCCTGAGGCCGGGATATTTTTCAAAATACTGATCGATGATGGATGCCGCTTCCTTTCTGGGTATGCCCAGCCTTTCCGAGAGCCCGAAGGCAGAAATGCCATAAACAATCCCAAAATTAACGGTTTTGGCATTGCGCCGCATTTCCGGGCTCACCTCTCCGGGGGGGACTCCATAGATCCTTGCAGCCGTAGCCGTGTGCACATCCTGTCCGTTGACAAATGTGTCGATAAGGTTTTCGTCCCTGCTCAGTTCGGCAATGATCCGCAATTCGATCTGTGAGTAATCTGCTGCAAGCAGAATATAATCCTTATTCCGGGGTACGAAAGCCTTCCTGATCTCACGGCCTTTATCGGTGCGTATGGGGATGTTCTGCAGGTTGGGGTTGTTGGAACTCAGCCTGCCCGTGGCTGCCACAGCCTGGTTGTAGGAGGTATGTATGCGTTTGTCGCGCGGGTTTATCAGTTTGGGCAAGGCATCAACATAGGTTGATTTGAGTTTCGTCAGCGAACGGTAATCCAGGATCAATCCGATGATTGGGTGTTTGTCGGAAAGGGCCGTGAGTACATCCTCACTGGTTGAGAACTGTTTTGTTTTTGTCAGTTTCGGCTTGTCGGTCACTTTCAGTTTCTGGTACAAAACCTCACCGAGTTGCTTGGGTGAGGCGATGTTGAAATCGACCCCCGCCATTTCCCTGATCTTCTGATCGAGTTTATCGATCTCTTCTTCCAGTTCACGCGAAAAATCATCGAGTGCCGCTTTTTCCAGTTTCACGCCTTCGGCTTCCATGGAGGCAAGCACGGGGATCAGGGGCATTTCCATATTTTCAAAAAGCTTCATCAGCCCGGCCTCTTCCAGCATAGGCAAAAATACTTCCCGGAGTTGCCAGGCAATATCGGCATCCTCGCATGCATAATCTTTTACTTTTTGAAGGTCGGCCTTGCGCATGCTCAACTGGTTTTTACCCCTTTTCCCAATGAGGCTCTGAATGGGTATTGTGCGGTATCCGAGATATGTCTCAGCGAGGAAGTCAAGGTTATGGCGCATATCGGGCTCGATCAGGTAATGGGCGATCATGGTATCGAAAAGCGGACCCTTTACCGATATATCATACCATTTCAGCACGGATATATCGAACTTCAGATTTTGTCCCGTTTTCCCAATCTTCATATCTTCAAGTAAAGGCTTAAAAAGCTGCAGGGTGTTAACTGCTTCCTGGTAATTTTCCGGAACCGGAACATACCATGCCTCACCTTTCTTGCATGAAAACGACATCCCCACAAGCTCTGTATTGTTCGAATCCAGTCCGGTGGTTTCCGTATCAAAACAAAAGGAACCGGCCCGGCCGAGATGCAGGACCAGTTTCTCACATTTTGCGGTTGTGTCGGCCAGGTGATAATGGTGATCAAGCTGATCCAGTGAAAGCAATTTGCTTTCCTGTACTTTAACACCGGCGCTGCTGAAGAGGTCGGTACCATTTTCCGTCTTCGTATCCTCTTCTTCATCGCCCTGCGAATTTTCATCGTTAAAAACCCTTTTTGCAAACGCCCTGAATTCAAGTTCCGAAAACAATTCCCTGAGTGCATTCAGGTCTGGCCCCGTGTGTTTGAGGGCATCAGGATCGAAGCCGACAGGCACATCCATGATGATGGTGGCAAGTTGTTTTGACATGAGGGCCTGGGCCGAAAATTTTTCGAGGTTCTCTTTAAGCCTGCCTTTTAGTTTTTCCGTATTTTGAAGCAGATTTTCCATGCTTCCAAACTCAGAGATCAGCCTGGCTGCCGTTTTTTCTCCTACACCCGGTACACCGGGTATATTATCGGATGTGTCGCCCCACAAACCCAGGATATCGATAAGCTGCCCGGGCCGGCTAATGCCATATTTTTCACAAATCTCTTTAACACCGAGTACTTCAGGCTTATTCCCCATCCGGGCCGGTTTATAAATAAAAATATTATCGGAAACCAGCTGGCCAAAATCCTTGTCGGGGGTCATCATATACACCCTGAAGTCATCATTTTCGGCCAGCCTGGCCAGTGTGCCGATCACATCATCGGCCTCGTAGCCGTCCACAGCCAGAATTGGGATATTGAATGCTTCGATCAGCCGCATGATGTAAGGCAGGGCAGTAATAATATCTTCGGGCATTTTCTCCCTGTTGGCCTTGTATTCGGTATAATCTTCCTTCCGCAATGTTGGCGCCATGGTATCGAATGCCACGCCGATATGGGTGGGTTGTTCATTTTTAAGCACATCCCACAAGGTATTGGCAAACCCCAGCACGGCCGATGTGTTTATTCCCTTTGAGTTTATCCGGGGATTTTTATTCAGTGCAAAATAAGCCCGGTAAATGAGGGCCATGGCATCGAGCAGGAAAAGTTTTTTTTGAGCGGGCATACAAGAAGCTTTCCACAAAAATAACAATTAATTCAGGGAAGGGGATATTAATGGCGAAACTTAACCTGCACAAGGCATCCCGGAGGAAGCTTTTTTTTATGAACATGCCTCACTTGATAAAAAACCGGTAAGACGGGTAATTTTCTCGTCAAATTATTGTTGATTTATGGTATAAAACCCGATGCCATGCCCAGAAAGAAGAAGCAGCAGAAGATCTTCGTCCTCGACACTTCGGTGATCCTTTACAACCACAATGCCATATACAGTTTTGAAGACAATGACGTGGCCATCCCGATCACCGTTCTTGAGGAACTCGATCATTTCAAAAAAGGGAACGACACCAAAAATTTTGAAGCGCGGGAGTTTATCCGGATCATGGACCGCCTTTCGACAAACAATTCTCTTCAGAATTGGATTCCCATTGATCAGCCCAAACACGGATTTTTCAAGGTGATCATGCAGGAGCGTGCCGATGCGCTGGACGCTACGAAGGTTTTTGGCGAGAACAGTGCCGACCACCGCATCCTGAATGCGGCCCTGACCATGTGCGAAGAGCATCCCGAAAAAAAAGTAACACTGGTAACCAAGGATATCAATCTGCGGCTCAAGGCCAAATCCTTGAACATTCCGGCCGAGGATTTTGAAACCGGCAAGATCAAGGATCTTGATTCGCTTTATACGGGTAACACGATTATTGAAGGGTTGAGCAGGGAAGTGATCGACAGCATTTATGCCGATGGATATTGTTTACCTGCCGATATCGGCATTGACAACCCGATTCCGAACCATTATTTTATCCTCAAGAATAACCGCACCTCGGCCCTGGTATATTACAATCCTGTTCTGGAACGTATTGAGCGAATTGAAAAGCACCCGGCCTACCGCATCATGCCCAGAAATGCCGAGCAGGTCTTTGCCCTTCATGCCATCGGCAACCCGAAAGTTAAGCTGGTCACGCTGCAGGGTATTGCAGGCACCGGCAAGACCTTGCTGGCGCTGGCAGGGGCGCTTGACCAGAAAAAGAATTTCAAGCAGATCTACCTGGCAAGGCCGATCGTTCCGCTCAGCAACAAAGACATCGGTTATTTGCCCGGCGACATCTCATCCAAGCTCAACCCGTATATGGAGCCCTTGTATGACAATTTGAAGTTCATCCAGAACCAGTTCAGTGAAAAAGACCGTGAATACAAGAAGATCACCGATGCACTCGACCAGGAGAAGCTGGTGATCACCCCGCTGGCCTATATTCGGGGCAGAAGCATTTCCAATGTATGTTTTATCGTGGATGAGGCCCAGAACCTGACCCCGCATGAGGTGAAGACCATCATCACGCGGGCCGGGGAAAACACCAAGATCATCTTTACGGGCGACATCTTCCAGATTGACACGCCCTATCTGGATGCACAGAGTAATGGGTTGTCGTATCTCATCGACAAGATCAAGCATCACGAAATATACGCACACGTGACCCTGGAAAAGGGAGAGCGGTCAGACCTGGCCAACCTGGCCAATGAATTATTGTAGACGGATTTTATATTCTTTCCCGGTATACGGCATGCAGCACCACTTCGCCCACTACCTGCAGGGTGGCCTTATCGATATGTTCAAGATTATCGTTGATGGTATGCCAGTGTTCAAAGAAACTGCGGTTAGCTGCGTCTTTCTCCAGGTGAATAATATTGATGGTCGGGATATTGATGATCTTGTTGACATAATAATGATCATCGGTAATATAGCCGCCCCGTTCGGTGAGGAAATAGTCGCCGTAACCAAGGTCGGCAGCGAGATCCCATATTTTTTTGACTGTTGAGGGGGCATAGAACATTGAAAATCCTTCCATCAGAAAAGTGGCATCGGCCACGCCGACCATATCGAGTAAAATGCCGTACCGGGCCCGGTAATTTGCCTTATGCGGGTTATTCGACCAGAATTGTGAACCCAGCCCCCAATAGTCTTCACTGCCATGGCTTTGTGCATCCTGCGGAGGTCCGTAGTCCTCAAGATCGAAAAAAATGATATCGACGCCTATTTCCGGTAACTGCATGCTGAACTGCCGTGCCGTTTCGATCAGCACGCCCACGCCGCTGGCGCCATCGTTGGCACCGTCGATGGGCAGGCGGTGGTTTGCCGGATCGGGATCATGATCAGCATATGGTCTTGAATCCCAGTGGGCACATAAGAGTATCCGTATTCGTTTATCCGGATTGAAAGATGAGATGACGTTCTTGCCGCGCAGAACCTCGCCGTTGTATGCCCTGGCCCTGAATGGCTGCACCATCACATCATCGGTAAACCTTCTCATGGTTTGCTCCAGCCAGTCGGCGCAGGCAGCATGTGCTTCGCTGCCGGGTACCCTCGGCCCGAAAGCAAGTTGCCGTTCGATATACATACAAGCCGAATCGGCTGAAAACGACGGAACAACAGCCTGGTATGCAGGCGGGCTGGTTGTCTTTTCCGGGCTTTTCCGTTCGCGCACACAGGAGGCAAACGAGATGATGGCAAAGGCAAGCAGGAAAGAAATAATATTTTTCATCTGTAAAAGTTTATTCGGGCCGGAAAGGCTCAGCAAGATAAGAGGGATCCCTTTCCAAACGGGCCGCAAAATACAAAGGTATCCATTTCTTTTCTTTCGCGGGCAGCAGTTTCCGATTTCTGCATGCGTGGATGCAGGATCTCAGGATCGCCCGGATAACCGAGGGCTGTAACGGTAAAAGCCTTGTAGTTGCCGGGAAGGTCCATCAGACTGGCAGCCTTTTCAGGGTCAAAACCCGCCATCTGATGCACATATACACCTTCATGCATCGCCTGAATGCTCATATGGGCCACGGCCTGGCCAAGATCATACTGCCAGTATGCATTTTGAACCGGAGGCTCCTGCGCCGTGGTACTGCCGCAATTCAGGATGAGTACCGGGGCATGTATTGCCCACATCTGGTTAAATTCAATAAGGGCATCAAAGATACGCTGATAGGTTTTGCTTCCTTTTTTTCCGATAATAAATGCCCAGGGCTGGTGGTTTGATGCCGAGGGCGACCAGCGCGCAGCCTCCAGGATACGCAGCAACTTTTCGTTTTCGATCATCTTCCCGTCGAAAGCGCGCGGACTCCAGCGCTTTTTCAGCAATGGATGCAGTTCATAATCGGATTGGGCTTCTTTTATTGTCATGACAAAAAAATTAATGATGGTGTTCCTTCGCTCCGGGCCACCTGCCTGACCCGGATGCTAAGTTACAAAGTTAAAGTGTAGATTATAAGCTTTAAACAAAAAAACAAGTGTGCCATGAAAAGGAGTAACTCAGCAGAAGAAAAGAACCGTATCATATCCGAAGTCTTCCGCGCGGAAGATGCTTATGACGGCGACATGCCGATGACAAATTGTCGATCGATCCATGAAACCTGATCCGCCTCCGGGTGATGCATATCCCATGAACAACTAAATGCCCGGCTTCCTTCTCTTCTGAAAATAGAGACTGATAGATATCAGCAACAGCATAACAGCAACAAAAGCTGAGATCCTGGCAATGAAATCGCCGTATCGTGTATAAAAGGTAATCCGGCTGTTGGCGTTTATGGATTGTTTGAGAACTGCAGGTACCCAGTATCCCGATTCCTGCAATATGTCGCCCCGCTGGTTGATAAATGCCGATATTCCGGTATTGGCCGAGCGGGCGATGCTTCTCCTGGTCTCAACAGCCCGCAGCCTCGAATAAATAAAATGCTGCCTGTGGCCCGGCGTGTTGCCCCACCAGCCGTCGTTGGTCACGATGAAGATCAGTTCGGCACCGTTGCGGGCAAACTTCGCAAAAAATTCGCCATATACCGATTCGTAGCAAATCACCGCTGAAACCCTGAGCGAGTCATGCTTCCTGACAAAAACCTTTCTTACTTCATCGGTGCCCAAACTGCCCACGGTTCCACCCAGGTCGATGGCATATCGTTCAAGGAAGCCAAAGTATTTTGGAAAAGGCATTTTCTCCACACCCGGGGTGAGCCTGGATTTATGATACACTTCGGGCTGCCCCGAGGAGTCGAGGAAGAACACCGTATTGTAGGCATCATAATACGCATCAGCATCCTTAAATTTCCTGGCGGTATAGGACACCTCCTCCCCATCAAAATATTCCCTGAATGTGGAAGCGCCGATTATCATAATGAGCCCGGGATGTTCTGCCATGAAGTTATTGATATGCTGCAGGCTGGGGCTGGCCTGGTAACGATGTTCCCATATGGGTTCCTGGATTGATGATTCGGGGCATACCACAAAATCGGTATGTTCATCCACCAGTTGTTTCGCCAGCCCAAGGTTCCTGTCGACCACCTCCAGGGGCGGAAGGCTGTATTGCTCCAGATAAGGATCGATGTTGGCCTGGGTCACAATTACCTCCACCGGTCGTTCCTCTTCGCTGTAATTCCGGTAAATATTCCACGAAAGCAGTAAGGGAACGACAAGCAACACTGACGCCAGCGTGCCCTGAATGATCTTTTCCCTTAAAAGCCCGTCCTTTTTCCAGCCCTGCCTGATGAATTTATAAATAAGGATGTTCAGGGTCAGTATCCAGAGCGTCCCTCCAAAACTACCCGTATACTCATACCACTGAACCCAGTCGGGAACAGAAGCAAAAGTGTTGCCAAGGTTTAGCCAGGGCCAGCTCATATCCCAGTTCAGATGCCAGTATTCAAAACATATCCAGTAAAACGGAAGGATGAAATAGCCCTGGCCGCTGCCAAAAATATTCTTTTTCGAATAAGAATATATGTTGAACACCGCCGCCATAAAAAAGGAGTTGGCAACCAGGGCTCCCAGGGCGCCTATTTCTGTAGAATTCCATATCCACCATGTTGTTAAGGCATTCCAGATGAAAAACCCGGGCCAGGTATATACCAGTACCGCGAAGCGATGAAAATCATGCCTGTTTTTGCTGATATGATCTTCGATAAAGAAAAGCGGCACAAAAGCCAGGAAGATAAGACCCGCAAAGCCGTCCCTGGGCCATGCCAGCGCCAGCAGCAAACCGGAAAGCAGGGAGAGCAGGAAGAGGTGTTTTTTCTTCATGAAAGCAAAGATAGGGAAATCTGATATCTGATATCTGAACTTTGAAGTGAGAAATATCAAGTGTTATGCCAGGCTATAGAAAGGATCCGGGATCCAATCATATTAATCCATTTAATTTTTCAAAATAATCAAGCACTTCGGGATTGACAAGTGCATCCTTGTTTTTGATCTCCTGGCCCAGGATGGCTTTCTTCACAGCGATCTCCACCTTTTTACCGTTCAGCGTATAGGGCACGCCCCTGGTTTCGAGGATGACGGCAGGCACATGGCGCGGACTGCAGTTGCTGCGGATGAGTTTTGAGATTTTGACCTTAAGATCATCATCGAGGGAGTAGCCTTCATTCAGCTTGACAAACAAAATTACACGTTCATCGTCATCCCATTTCTGACCAATGACTACACTGTCTTCCACCTCTTCCATATTTTCAACCACGTTGTATATTTCAGCGGTGCCGATGCGTACACCACCGGGGTTGAGGGTGGCATCGGAACGCCCGAACATGGTGATGCCACCGTGTTCGCTCAGCAGGATATAATCGCCATGCCGCCATATTCCTACATACACATCGAAATAAGCGTCGTGGTATTTCTTCCCGCCGGGGTCGTTCCAGAAATAAACCGGCATGGAAGGGAAGGCGGTTTTGCAAACCAGCTCGCCCTGCTTACCGGTCACGCTTTGGCCATATTCATCAAAGCTGTCGACATCCATACCCAGGCCGCGGCACTGTATCTCACCCATGTATACCGGCAGCATGGGGTTGCCCAGCATGAAGCAGGAGATGATGTCGGTCCCACCTGCAATGGATGAAAGCTGAACATCTTCCTTCCACTCCCTGTAAACATATTCAAAACTCTCGTTCGAGAGCGGGGAACCGGTTGAAAGAATGGCCTTCAGGGCAGGAAAACCGCTGATTTTTTTGGGGACAACACCGGCGTTTTCAAGACCGGCAATATATTTGGCGCTGGTACCGAAGATCGTTACATCAAGGTCTTTAGCCATATGCAGGAGGGCATCCGGACCGGGATGGAAGGGATTGCCATCGTAACAGACAATCGATGCCCCCACGGCCAGACTGCTGATGAACCAGTTCCACATCATCCATCCGCAGGTGGTGAAATAGAAGATGGTGTCGTCATCACGAAGGTTGCTGTGCAGCATGAGTTCTTTCAGGTGCTGTATGAGCGTGCCCCCGGCGGAGTGGACAATGCTTTTGGGAAGGCCTGTGGTACCCGACGAATACATGATATAAAGCGGATGGTCGAAAGGAAGCTGTTCAAAAGTCATCTCCCCTTCTGCTGCCACGGCAAAATCCTCCCAGCTCACGGCATGATCAATGGCAGATGTATCGACGTTACCGGTATAATTGATCAGCACCACTTTTTCGACCGATGGCAACTGATCCAGGATGCCCTTCAGTTTTTCCTGGGCATCAAATTTCTTTCCCTTGTAAAAGTAGCCGTCGGCGGCAAAGATCACTTTGGGTTCGATCTGGCTGAAGCGGTCGAGGACCCCCTTGATGCCAAAGTCGGGCGATGAGGAGGACCAGACAGCCCCGATGGAAGCGGCGCCCAGCATGGCGATGATGGCTTCCGGCATATTCGGGATGAACCCCGCCACCCTGTCGCCTTTCTTCACACCCAGTCTCATTAATGCTTCCGCCACGCGGTGGGACTGCTCATACAGTTCAGCGTAGCTGATGCGGCGTTCTATTTCAGCTTCGCCGCGAAATATAATGGCTGTTTTATCGTCGCGGCGCGACAAAAGGTTTTCGGCGAAGTTCAGCCGGGCCCCATCGAACCAGCGGGCCCCGGGCATTTTCTTCGGATCATCTACCACCCGTTCATAGTCTTTCGAATGCCGGATGCCGCTGTAATGCCAGAAAGTTCCCCAGAAATCGGCGGGATTTTCAACACTCCATCTGAATAGTTTATCGTATTGCACGAAAGAAAATCCGAATTCACGGTTCACATGGCCCATAAAATCCTTCATCCGGGAATTCTCTGATCGTTCGGGTGTTGGTGTCCAGAGTCGTTTGTAATCCATAGGTAATATATATGATCATTTTGGATGCCGGATAGCGTGCATCGTATTATTTTCAGCTGTTCACATACCTTGAAATCACCAGTCGCTGGATCTCGGAGGTCCCCTCACCGATCTGGAGCAGGCGTTGATCGCGGTAGTGGCGTTCGATCTCGTAGTCCTTCATCAGGCCGTAACCCCCGTGGATCTGCACGGCCTCGTCGGCCACTTCCCTGGCTATTTCAGAACAGTAGAGCTTGGCCATGGCCGATTCCTTGCCGAAGGGTTTGCCAACATCCTTGAGCCAGCAGGCCTTGTACAGCAGGTTGCGTGCCAGCTCGATCTTCAGGGCCATGTCGGCCAGCTTAAAGGCATTCACCTGAAAGCTGTTGATGGTTTTCCCGAACTGTTTGCGCTCATTGCCATACTGCCGGGCCAGTTCAAAAGCACCCTGTGCCAGGCCCAGTCCCATGGCCGCAATGGAAAGGCGCCCATTGTCGAGGGTGCTGAGCATGATCTTCGATCCCTGCCCCACTTCCCCCAGCAGATTTTCCTTTGGTACGCGGCAGTTGTCGAAATACAGCTCGGCCGTGTCTGAGGCCCGCCACATCATCTTGCCATGCATGGAAACCGTTTTAAATCCCGGGTTTCCTTTTTCTACCAGGATTGTGGTAAAGACCTTTTTCCCGTTCTCTTCGCCACTCACCGCCTGTACTGAGCTTCCGATGCTGATATCGGCCGATCCGTTGGTAATGAATATCTTTGAGCCGTCGATCACCCATTCATCGCCATCCAGCTTCGCCGTGGTCTTTGACCCCCGCGAATCAGAGCCTGCATTGGGCTCGGTAAGCCCGAAACCCCACAGGGCCTTGCCGGTACAGAGCTGTGGCAGGTATTTCATTTTCTGCTCTTCTGTGCCATAGTAGTATAAGGGTCCGATTCCGAGTGAGTTGTGGGCAGCCAGTGTGGCCGCCTGCGAGCCATCGATACGGGCCAGTTCCTCCACTGCAATGATATAGGAAAGGGTATCCAGTCCCTGCCCGCCATATTGCTCCGGCAGGTACATGCCAAAGAGGCCCAGTTCGCCCATTTTGGCAGTAAGATCATAAGAGAATTCAGCCTTCTCGTCCAGCTCCTTCGCCACCGGCCTGATCTCCCTTTCGGCGAAATCGCGCACGGTATCGCGGATCATTTGCTGTTCTTCAGTAAGTTCGAAATTCATTGATTTTGTATTTAATATTTGGTTTTCTCAGGGCAATAAAAGAAATTCAAGCCTATCCGGCATCGTCTTCCAGTTCCACCAAGGCGGTGTTCACTTCCACCATCTGGTTGAGCTTTACCAGCACCTTCTTCACCACGGCATTCTGTTTGCTGGTGATGTTGTTCTCCATCTTCATGGCATCGATCACGATGGCAACATCACCCTTTTTAATCTTTTTCCCTTCCTTTGCGTTGATCTTGAACACCTTACCGGGAATGGGCGAAACGATGAACTTGCCATCGTTGAGGGTATCGCCGCCCACGGCAGCCGACAGCTCCGTTTCGAGAAGGTCAGTGCGGTGCATCTGGAATTCCCCCCCATTAATGACTACTTTTGCATGATCACCCTCGCCGGCAGCGATCCGGGCAAAGAAATGATCATCCCCAAGCATGAAGTCGATCTCCCCGGCATCAATATATTCCAGCTTCGCCGTATAGGTATTTCCGGCAATATGGAATTCCCATGCCCCGTCCTGCGCTTTTTTTACCGGCACTTCGACGATCCTGTCGTTGTAGTTCAGGTTGACCATCTGCCGGCTACGCCAGAAGCCGATGTTGTTCCACACATCGATATTTTTCGGTTTATACTCGTTCACCTTTTTCTCCGTATTCAGGGTAAAGAGCAGGTAGGCCGCCATGGCCACTTCCTTTTTCACTTCCTTTTTATTGTATGAATCCCTGTTGGGTGCTGTTTTTGTATCCACGGCTACACTGATTTTTGTTGCTGATTTTTCTGCTTTCATCTTTGCCAGGTCCGCCTCAAAACGTTGTTTGGCCGCTCCCGACTTATAATCGCGGTATTGGTCTTCGTGCATGGCAAACTCGAAGAGTTCCTCATCATCTTCCCCGGTTTCCCACCCCAGCTCCTTCATCTCCTTGCGGTATTTGTCGAGGACATCGGGGTAGAACTCCTGGGGCACACCTTCATAGAACTCCCGGCCCTGTTTCCTTGCCAGTTCGATGATCTCAGGTGCCAGTGGTCCCGGGAGTTTTCCGGCCTTGCCCAGCACCATGTTCCAGGCATTATCGTCCATCATGGAATAGCGATCCTCGCCTTTGGCCATCTGCATCAAATTGAGCAGGGCGATATTCTTCACGTACTGGCTGTAGGGTGTTACCAGGGGCGGATAGCCCAGTTTGGGCCAAACATATTCCACTTCATCAAAAAGTTTGATGAGCAGCTCGTCTTCCGAGAGTTCCGGCTGACCGGCTGCTTTTTGGGAAAAGTTAATACTGTCGTGCACCCCTTTGAGGTCGGCCATGAGGCTGCCCATCATCCCCCCGGGAAGCCCCGATTGTATCATGAGCGACGACATGTACTTATTCCTGGGATTGATCCAGTAACCGAGAAAATCATCGATGAACTCCTGGGTAAGGGCACGGGCCTCCATATAGGCATTCATGTTGATCTCAGGCACATCGAAGCCCGCATCGTCCAGCATGTCGCGTATGGTGATCACATCGGGGTGGACCATCCCCCAGGAGAGGGGTTCCATGGCCACATCCACGATATCGGCGCCTGCTTTGGCCACCTCCAGCATGGAAGCCACCGAAAATCCGGGACCCGAATGCCCGTGGTACTGGACCAGGATGTGCGGATATTTGGTCTTGATGGCATGGGTGAGCCTGCCGAGTGTTGCAGGACGGCCGATCCCGGCCATGTCTTTAAGGCAGATCTCATCACAGCCATATTCCACCACTTTATCGACCACATCCATATAGTGGGCTACCGTATGCAATTTGGAATGGGTAATGCTGAGGGCTGCCTGCGAGATCATGCCTGCCTCTTTTGCATATTTTACCGACAGCTCCAGGTTACGGTGGTCGTTTAGTCCGTCGAATGAACGGGCGATATTGGTTCCCTGGGCTTTCTTTACTTTATACATCAGCCGCCTGACGTCGGCTGGCACCGGGAACATACGGATCCCGTTGAGTGCCCTTTCGAGCATATGGGTCTGGATGCCCGCCTCGTTGAAGGGTTTGGTCCATTCCCGCACTGCCCTGTTGGGGTTTTCGCCGTAAAGCAGGTTCACCTGTTCGAAGGCCCCGCCGTTGGTCTCCACCCGGGCAAAGCATCCCATGTCGATGATCACGGGGGCGATGCGGGTGAGCTGGTCGACGCGGGGCACGTATTTGCCTGACGACTGCCACATGTCGCGGTAGATGAGGCTGAATTTTATCGGTCTCTTTTTTGCCATATCCTTTTTCCTGTTTTTCTGTTCCTATTCATTCCATTTCGGCTTGCGCTTCTCGAGGAAGGAGGCCATGCCTTCCTGTCCTTCTTCCGAAGCCCTCAGCGTAGCGATGAGCTTCGCCGTGTAGTCAATGGAATCTTCGAAGTTGTATTTGTTGAATAAGTTGTAGATGAGTTCCTTGGTGGCACCCATGGCATTGGGGCCGCTGCTCATGAGCATTTTGTGCGTGAATTCGAGCTGTTCAGCGAGGGCTTCTTCGGTATCGAACGATTTGTTGACCAGCCCGAAGCTTTCGGCTTCCTTGCCCAGGAATCTTCTTCCGGTGATCATAAGGTCGCGGGCGCCGTATTCCCCGATGCGTTTGCATACATATGGAGAAATTGTTGCTGGCGCGATGCCCAGCTTAACTTCCGCGAAAGCAAATTTTGTATCGTCCATACAATACACCATGTCGCAGGCGGCCAGCAGTCCGTTGGCCCCGCCAATGGCAGCGCCGTGAACCACGGCAACCGTAGGCTTTTTGCAGGTGTAGATGGCGTTGAAGCATTTTGCCAGCTTCAGCCCGTCCTGGTAGTTTTCCTCGAAACCGAATTCGGCGATGCCTTTCATATAGTTGAGGTCGGCGCCGGCGCAGAACGACTTTCCGCGCCCGCGGAGGATCACGTAACGCACGTCTTCCATGTCGTTCATTTTTTCAAAGGCATCCACGATCTCGCCGATCATCTCAGCGCTCATGGCGTTATGCACCTCAGGGCGGTTGAGCCAGATGATGCCCGCATTTTCGCTTTTTTCAAACTCTATGTGATAATAGCTCATGTTTTCAATTATTACCAGGCAGTTTATTTGTTGATTTGCTTATTCGTTTAGTTGGGTTTTTCATCACCGCCAGCACCTGGCCCCTAACACCCAGTACCAACCTGGCACCCGGTACCCGGCACCCTGCACCCCAATTACATCCTGAATACACCAAACTTCTGATCCGGGAATGGGTTGTTGAGCGACATGGCGATGCCCATGCCGATCACCTTGCGGGTGTCGACCGGGTCGAGGATGCCGTCGTCCCATAAGCGTGAAGTGCTGTAGTAGGCAGATCCTTCCCTGTCGTACTTCTTTTCGATGCTGCTGTGCATCTTGTCGATCTCCTCCTGCGGCATTTCCTGTCCCTTGGCGGCATACTGGTCTTTCTTGACAGTGATCAGCACATTGGCCGCCTGTTGCCCGCCCATGACAGAGATCTTGGCGTTGGGCCACATGAAGAGCAGGCGCGGGTCGTAGGCCCTTCCGGCCATGCCGTAGTTACCGGCACCGAATGATCCCCCGAAGAGGATGGTAAATTTGGGCACGTTGGCATTGGCCACGGCGTGGACCATCTTGGCCCCGTCCTTGGCGATACCCCTGTGCTCGAAATCCTTACCCACGATAAAACCGGTAATATTTTGCAGGAAAACCAGCGGGATCTTGCGCGAGGTACAGAGTTCGATAAAGTGTGTGGCTTTCACTGCCGACTCCGGCATGAGCACACCATTGTTGGCCAGGATCCCCACAGGGTAACCCATGATGCGGGCAAAGCCGGTGACGATGGTAGGCGCGTAATTTTCTTTGAACTCATGAAATTTACTGCCATCCACGATACGGGCGATCACTTCGCGTGAATCGACTCCTTTTTTGAAGTCGACCGGGGCAATGCCGTAAAGCTCTTCCGGGTCGTAGGCCGGATCTTCGGGTGCGACTACATCCAGTATCTGCTTTTTGTTCTCTTCCATGGATTCGAAGATGTTTCGGCAGATTTGCAGGGCGTGGGTATCGTTTTCGGCCAGGTGGTCGGCTACGCCGGATATGCGGGTATGCACTTCGCCTCCGCCGAGTTCCTCTGCCGTCACCACTTCGCCTGTGGCGGCCTTCACCAGCGGGGGGCCGCCCAGGAAGATGGTTCCCTGGTTCTTTACGATGATGGTTTCGTCGCTCATGGCCGGCACGTAGGCGCCGCCTGCCGTGCAGGAGCCCATCACGATGGCAATCTGGGGCACGCCCATGGCCGAAAGCCGGGCCTGGTTGTAGAAGAAGCGCCCGAAATGGTTCTTATCGGGGAATACCGTATCCTGCTCAGGAAGGAAAGCACCGCCGGAATCCACCATGTAAACGGTGGGCAGCCTGTTCTCCATAGCGATCTCCTGGGCACGCAGGTGCTTGCGTATGGTCCACTGCATATAGGTGCCACCCTTCACGGTGGCATCGTTGGCGATGATCACCGTTTCGCGGCCATGTACTACCCCTATGCCGGTGACGATACCGGCCGAGGGGAAACCGTTGTCGTACTGGCCATAAGCCGCCAGGGACGAAAGCTCCAGAAAGGGTGTGTTCGGGTCGATCAGCTTGTTGATCCGCTCACGCGCCAGCAACTTGCCACGTTCCTTATGCTTATTTACTGCCGCTTCGGAACCGCCCCGGGTCACTTCTGCAAGGATACCCCTGTAGGTATCAAGCAGCTTTAAAAAAGCTTTTCTGTTTTCCTTAAACTCCCTTGAGTTTACGTCGATTTTGGTTTCTAGTCTGAACATCTGAAATCGATTATTAATGAAGAATGAATATTTCTGATCCGGTATTGACCAAACAATAGCATGCAATTATAGACAAAATTTCTGTGAAATGAAAATTTTGTTAAAGCCATATGATGCCATAACCAGGCATTTAAAAACAGACAGCTTGCAACATATGTAAAAAGTTAAACTTATTCATTGCCGGCATGGATTTTTTTTCTATTTTAGCAAAAAAGAATATTGCCGGTACCTTCTGTAAGGTAGGGGTAAATATTGCAGTATCATGTCATAAAATATTAACCAAACCAATAACAGGTATATGAGTTTCAATTATCCAAAAAAAGTCAGAATAGGCGACATTACCGTCAGGGACGGTTTTCAGCACGAGGAACAGTTCATCCCCACCGAAGCCAAGCTTTGGGTACTGGAGCAGTTGATACTGGCCGGATTCAAAAACATTGAATCGACCAACTTCGGCAATCCGAAAGGCATGCCGCAGTTCGGGGATGCCGATGAATTGATGAAAGGGCTTCATAGCAGTAAAAAGGTAAAACACCTGCTTGATGATGTTACCGTTACAGCCATCACCATCCGCGAACGCGCGATCGACCGGGCCATTCAAGCCAAAAAGGACGGGTACGGTCCCGACCGCATCCTGGTGATGGTATCCACCTCCGAGTCGCACCAGAAGAAGAATTCAGGCATCAGCATCGAGGAATATTTCAAGATGTGCGAGGAGTACATCCCGAAATGCCACGATGCCGGCATACTGGTGAACGGCACGGTAAGCACCATCTGGGGCTGCCCCATCGAAGGCCCCACAGAAATGTCGAAAGCCATTGATTTCACCAAACGCTTCCTTGACATGGGAGCCGATGACATTGAGCATGCCGATCATGACGGATCCGCATCCCCCGACAGGGTATATCAATATTACTCCATGCTGCTCGATGCCATTCCCAATCCCGAAAAACATATCGTTCACTTTCACACCACCCGGGGTTGGGGACTGGCCAACGTGCTGGCAGCTTTACAGGCCGGTATGACCAATTACGAATCCTGCATGGGCGGCATCGGCGGACAGCCGGCCAACTTCGTGAGCGGGGTCCCTGTTGCCGGAACCGGTCGCTATTATTACAAGGATCCCAACATCGTAGGCCTGGTCTCTACCGAAGACATGGTGGTGATGATGGACGAAATGGGCATCGACACCGGGCTGGATATCGACAAGGTACTTGAGATCGGCAATATGGTTGAAAGGATCGTGGGCCGCAGGCTGCGTTCCGAAGCCATCAAAAACGGGAGGATCCCCAAAGAGCTGAGCGGAAGAAACTGGTAACAGCAGCTTCCTTTTTGCGAGCCGTTTTTCCCGGCATGCCTTTAGTTGAGGATCACCTGCTTCCATACCCCGACCGCAGCCTTTGAACCATCGGCCATTGTTGTTTGTTTCTGTATGGAACATAAACCGGTGTGATGAGGCACCCATGACATTGGTTTTCGTATCTTTAGTTTTTTTAGCAATGCAAGAGAGGGCCACAGCCAACAGGAATCGCTCCGTGAGATCCCGAAGGCAGGGCAATCTCCGGAAAACAGAAAATATGATCACATCCAATTCCTGAGCCTTACCCCATGGAGCGTATCAAAATCATTGAAACACCGCGCGACGGTTTCCAGGGCATGCCGGCCTTCATACCTACGGCAGTTAAAACGGCCTATATCGACCATCTCTTCAAAGCCGGTTTTGAAGCCGTGGAAGTGGGCAGTTTCGTGTCGTCAAAAGCCATCCCCCAGATGAAGGATACAACGGAAGTCCTGCAAAGGATCAATACGGATGGCAGCCAATCAAAAGTGATGGTGCTTGCCGGCAATCTCAATGGAGGTATCAGGGCCGTGCAACACGATAATATTGACATCATACAATATCCTTTTGCCCTTTCGGAAACATTCCTGAAGAAAAACATCAATTCGGATTTTCAAAAATCCAAAAACATCATCAGAGAGTTGCAGGAACTGGCTACCGCGCACCGGAAAGAATTGTTGGTGATCCTCTCCATGGGTTTCGGAAATCCATACGGGGATCCCTGGTCGGCAGGATTGGTTGAGGATATGGCCGGACACCTTTATGAACAAGGCTTCCGTGTAATTCCACTGGCCGATGTACTCGGCACGGTACACCCCGACCGTATTCACGAGGTCTACAGCCGGCTGATCCCCGCCTTTCCCGATGTCGAATTCGGGATACACCTGCATGCCGCTCCCGCTGGCTGGTACAACAAGGTGGATGCTGCCTGGCAGGCAGGCGTGAGAAGATTCGATACCGTTCTGGGAGGAGTGGGCGGATGTCCCATGACGGATAAGGAACTGGTCGGGAACCTCAATACGCTGAACCTGATTGAATATTGTGAGGGAAACGGTATCGATCACGGCCTCGATGCGGCCTTGTTGCGGGAGGTGGCAGCGAAGCATAGTTTCTAGCTTATCACCCCATCCCCTGAATTTCACTCAGCCTAAAAGTCTCTTTCACCCTGACCCCCTTCGGGGTGTCCATGAGGGTGCAGCACTCATTGTACAGATCGTGTTCGAGGAAAAGAACATAATTTCCCGGAACGGCTTCACTGTAAAAGCGGGTTTTATCTTCGAGGGTGACCAGGGGTCTGGTATCATAAGCCATGATCCAGGGCATGGGTATGTGGGTTGTGGCAGGGAGAAGGTCGGCCATAAAGGCGATGGTACGGCCGTGGTAGTTTATCAGGGGGATGAGCTGGCCTTCGGTATGCCCGTTAAATATCCTGACGGATATGTTGGGCATGATTACGCCTTCATCTCCGATCAGCTTCATTTGCCCACTTTCTTCTATCGGCAAGATATTTTCTTTCAGATAGGAAGCGCTTTCGCGATAATTCGGACGAATGGCCCATTCGTATTGTGCCCGGCTGACCCAATAATTTGCATTTGGAAATGCCGGTATGAGTTTCGTGCGATCTTCATTATAGCGGATGCTGCCCCCGCAATGATCAAAATGCAAATGGGTAAGGATCATGTCGGTGATGTCATCAGGTCCGAAACCATGTGCAGCCAGCGATTTTTCCAGGCTGTCGTCCCCGTTCAAATGATAATGCCTGAGAAAGTCATGCCCTTGTTTTTCGCCAATGCCATTATCGATCAGTATCAGGCGGTCCTCATCCTCCACCAGCAGGCAACGCATGGCCCAGTTGCAAAGGTTGTTCTCATCGGCCGGATATTGTTTTTGCCAGAGCGATTTGGGTACCACCCCAAACATGGCGCCTCCATCGAGCTTCAGGTTTCCGGTTTCTATAGAATACAGTTTCATAAATCAGCATTGGTAAGGGACCATTCCTTTTTAACCATCGAAACTCAGGAAAGTTCATTCAGGGCATAGGCATAGGCCCCGACAGCCACAGCGTGCGATGTTCCCAGCCTGGTGATTCCCACGCCCATTTTTTTAACCGGGTCGTAGTTCACCTCCTTATCGGAAAACGGCACCCCGATTCTCAGGGAAGTATCCTGTGCAAATTGCCTAAAACCATCTTCATCTTCCAGGTTAAAGGATTTGATCTCCATCCTGGGCAGGGCATCTCCGCTGAGTTCGGTAAAGGAGGCATTCATTTCATTTACCAGGGGCTGAAGGAAAAGTGGCCATGCCCCTGCCAGCCCTCCCCCGATCACCACCAGGCTGTCGGTAAGGCTCACGGCATCGGCCAGGCTGTTACCGGCAACTTCGGCA
This sequence comes from uncultured Bacteroidales bacterium, assembly GCA_964404735.1. GTDB lineage: Bacteria > Bacteroidota > Bacteroidia > Bacteroidales > B18-G4 > B18-G4. The sequence goes on along the minus strand of CAYOLA010000004.1, from coordinate 19,658 downwards.
AGCTCAAGGAAGGCCTTTTGGGCTGCTTCGGGATTTCCTTGCATCTCGCCCATCCCGATCCTGAAAATGCTTTCCGGCTCCGGACAAGCCTCTGCTGTTATTCCAGCTTCCCGCATATAAACCCGTTTTATCGCCCTGATCGTCACGCTGTCTTCCGCACTGGTACCGGGGTACAGCTTATTGCGCATGCGGTTGATCTCAAAAGCGGCAGAATTATCCCCGGTGAAGAGTTCTCCGTTTCTCACCATCCCCCCGCCATAACCCGTTCCGAAAGTCACCCCGAGCAGGTTGCGGTATTGCCTGCTGCTTCCTGACTTTACCAGGGCAGCATTGATTTCCGGCAGCAGTCCGGCAATGGCCTCCCCGTACGCAAAAAGGTCGCCATCGTTGTTAATGAATACGGGGATGTTGAAATGGTCTTCCAGCATAGCCTTCAACGGAACTCCCCCTCTGAACAATGGCAGGTTTTCCAGGTCGCCGATAATACCGGTACGATAGTCGGCGGGACCCGGAAAACAAAAACTGATGGCTGAAGGCTTCTCCCCAGAGGCATCGATGACCGCTTCAAATCCACGGATGATCATACGGAGCATTTCGTCCAGGTTTTCCGCCTTCGCGGGAAAACGCATCTTATCGCCCATAACCACCCCGCCTTTCACCGCCAGGAAATCAAAATTGGTCCCTCCGGCATCAAGGGTAAGGATGATGCGTTTATCATTTTTATAGTCCATATAGAAGTGTTTTTACCTGACAAAAATACTTACATAAAAAATATGGCCTGCGTAAATTTTACACAGGCCATGGAAATATAGGGTGTCCGCCAGAGGCGGATCGTTATGGGTTCCCCCTGCGGGGAACCACTTTCTTCCAGGTGACGGTAATCCCGAAATCCGTTCCCTTTTTCTCCATCACGATTTCGTCACCACTGTTTTCTTTAAGCTCATATCCTTCGGGCAGGCCTGCTTCCTTGTAACCCGGGCCGTAGATCCACGGACCGTAAGGACTGCATTCGATAGAAAAATAATTGTCGGGGCCATTGGCGCCATTATAATACATCCCTCCGGGTTCTCCCGGCATTATCCATATCTCATAGTCAATCTCCCAGGCATAGAAGGCATGCGCCTGTCCGTTCCAGAAATTACCCTCATAATACATCACATAAAACCCGGGATATGCCCTGTAGTACCTTCCATACTGAAACACGGGTGGGATACTGCCGGTGCCGGCGTCGATGTAATCAGGCTTATCGTCAACCCAGTTAAGTGCCAGGAAGGCCTCGCCGGGCCTGCCGTTATAACCGTACCAGGGTTCCTTATAGCAGGAGGCGAACAGCAAGGTAATGAATATCAGCAAAAAGCTTTTCACAATCATTGAAGCCATTCTTTTGCGGCTTTTTCCCGGGGGTTTTTGTCCAGCAGCATTCATCTTTAATTGGTTTAGAGGTTCCTGAAACATTCACGTTTAACATATTTCAATTAACGTGCCAAAATGCTCAGGGCCATAACTGATCATGAGCGGGTGGAATAGATCAGGCAGGAATTAAAGCAGGCCATGGAAAGTCTCCCCTGCCGGGAAAATCAACCATGTTACCGGATGATGAACGAAAAGACCAATCGAAGCAGTGTTGCCGGTATCAGAAATCAAGCGAAAGTGAAAAATAGAACACCGGTTTATGCAGGCGTCCGTCTTCGAGGCCCCAGGCAAGGTCGCCGCGCATAAAATAACCAAGCAAGCGGCTCCGGATGCCGAAGCCAAAGCCTCCTACCAGCGGGTCGCGTTGTTCTTCGATCCTGATCAGCAGCGAGCCGCTGTATATATATTTATTGTAGAGGGAATTTTCGGTTGAATATGGGTTCCAGCTTGTCCAGGCGGTTCCGGCATCGGCAAAACCCACTACCTGGAAATTATTCAGGAAATCGGATCTGATGGGGCGGTTATAAAGATATCTGAAAACGGGCATGCGGAGCTCAGAGTTTATCAGCACAAAGTTATTGCCGTTGCGTATATTCTGGTGAAATCCGCGCATATTGGTAGCCAGGGTCTGGAAGGCATAGTTCTGGCTGAAATCGATGGGGGTTTCCTGGTTGAATTTCGGCACAAGCCAGTTGTCGACACCTCCCATATAATAGATAAGTTTGTTCTGCCCGATGGAGCTGCTGGCCGCAAAGCGGTTGGCCCAGATAAAATTCCTGTGTATCCGGGTATAATGCCTGAAATCGAGACCCATCACGATGAGTTGGCGCTTACTGTTTTCGATCTGCTGGTAATATTCACCGAACACCATGTAGCGGGTTCCGTCATAAAGGTTCAGGCCCAGGCTCCGGGTATTGTCATAGATCAGTTCGGCCTTGATCCCCCCCCAGTTTGTGTAGCGGGTTTTTTGCTGCAGGCTTACACGGTCGGTCGACAGCACCACGGTGGCATCGTTCCGGTACGAAGCCGTACCCCGGATGGCAAGAACGGGACTGAACGGCCATTTCAGAATATAATAGGCTTCGTGTGAATGGTTGCGGATGATGTCAAATCCCGTGATGTTTTCGACGGTCACCCTGTGCAGGATGATCTCCCTGTCGAGGCGGTGTTTCAGGTTGCTGAAGCTGAAAAGGTACTCGTTATTGATAAGATTGATATTGAGCCTCACGCCGCCCACGATGCGGTAATCTTCGAGCAGATCGGTCATCCCGACCATAAACAATGCATTGAAACCGGGGTTGAGGAATACCGGCGACCCACCGCCGGCAAATGGCTGATAGGTCATATTGATATAATTGAAATCGACCTGTGTCACAAATTCATTTATCGAATATTCAACCCGGTAATTAAGTCTTTTGGGGATAATGAAGCGGCGAGAACTGTCTGATTCCGCTTTCCAGGCCGGCTGTCCGCCGCCCCCGATATTTATAAACGCCTGCCGCTCGAAAACATAGTTGTCGATATCCACAGCTTCTTCAATGCCACTAAGGGTATCGGCATCATATACATTAAAGAAACGCTGCCTTGGCGGCTTTCGTGGCTCCTCCCGCCGGAGCCCCGGCAAGGGTTGTCCGGGAGTTGAAGCAACCTCCGCCAGGCTTTTCATATATGCAGTGCTAACCAGCTCTGCGGCCGGCGGCAGCATAGCGGGGGTTGCATCTTCCAAAAAGACCTTGTAAAGGTTATCATCGTAGATCACCTGTGCCAGCTTGCCGGAAACGGGGTCAACATCATGCCATAATATATTCCTGGTATAATTGGTAATGGGCGCCGACCTGGTAAAATAGCGATAATGGATGGCCGTGTCAACTGCGATAATAGCACTGTCGAAGCTGGCTACATACCTGTTGTATATTCCATTTTCATCGCTGAGATAGGTAAATTTGCCGCCCCCGTATTCCATCGGGTAACGTTCACAGGCAAACTGCGTAGCGGTGACCCTCCTGAGCAGCCTGCCGCGCAGCGGGTAGTTCATGGCAAAAAGGTCATAGTTTAAAGGAATGACTTCGGGCAGTTCGGCCGCGGGTACGGGCAGGGTATCGGAGGTCCTGTTTGAGCTGAAGATGATCATCCTGCCACGGTCGATAAAGCGGGGCTGAAGGTCGTCATAGATATCATTGGTCAGTTGTTCGTATGACCCGGAGGCAATATTGAACAGAAAAATATCCGATTGTCCTTTTTGAACCGCTGACAGCAGCAGTTTTCTCCCATCGGGAGAATAGGAAAAATCGCGGATCTTTTCAAAATTGTAGAGGATGATATGATTCAGTTTTTGATCCTCAGGTGTATAGAAATAAAGGGATATCTCCCCTTTTCTTTCCACGATGAATGCCAGGACTTCACCCGCCGGGTGCCAGTTGAGCAGGGGATAGCTGTAATCAGTCTTTTCATCCAGCTTATAACCTCCCCGCCATATGCATTTTGTTTTGCCGCTTTCAAGATCCTGGTGAATGAGCTTATAGCGGCCCAGGTCGTATGATACATAAACGAGGGATTCGCCACCCGGCCTGATCACGGGCCGTAAAAAAACAATCCCGGGCTTTAATTTCTTCTGTACAGCCAAATGGGGCAAGTAACGGCCGCTTTCGTCGGTGCCGTAGATGGTCATATAATGCTCCTGCCATTCGGCGATGAGGTTTTTAAAGGAAAGGCCGATCACATAAAGGAACCCGTTTTCGACACTCCGGGTTACCTTGGTCATGTGGACAATATCGGGTACGGAAGCACTGCCGTACCTGTCGGCTACGAATTTCCAAAGCGAATGGCCTGCATCAACCGCATCCTTGCCGGTCAGATGGTTAAACTTATAATACCTTCCCGACAGGATCCCGTCCCTTACCCTGTTATCAACATCCGTATTCCATCCTTCCGACAGCCAGGCCACCAGTCCGTCCTCATACCAGGGCGGCATGGTATAGAGGGTATTGTTTTTGATCTGTGACCCCACCCGTTGCCCGAACATCATCTGTTTGAATATAATGGAAGATATTCCTGCCCGTATCTGCTGTTCAAAACCGGTATGCGAACCATCGAAATACAGAAAAACTTTTTTACCGATGATATGCGTGATGCCCCCCGTGTTATAGCTGGCATCCTGAACAAGGCCGATATTACTCTGCTTCAAATCCGAAAGATTGTTGAAAACGATAAACTGAATTTTTTCATCGAGAGTGGATTCAAGTTTCAATTCAATTTCGTCGATATACTGTTGCGCATAGCGGGCGGTGAGTTGGGCCAGTTCCTGCCCGTTACGGTAAAAATATGTATCGAATCTGTCGAAACTGTAATAGGTCCACAGAAAGTCCCTGTACTGGACACGGTTCTTGCCAAAAGTCAGCTGGCTGCCATTGTAGAACTGGGCAGCTGCAGGTTGTGCAAGCATAAACAGCATAACCGCCAGAATGCAGCAACTGCTAAGCCTTATGTTTTTTCTCCTGTTCATGAACCTGAAGATCAGTCGGTCGTTAAGGCCTTGCTAATTTATGGATTTTTCGCCGATAAATACACAGGGCAGGCCCTTAAGCAATAATTATTACCTTTGGACAATGGAAGCCCCGGTGAATTTTAACGGCGGGAATAATTGATTATTGGCTACAATAGCCAAAAACAAGCATTACGTATGATCAGCATTGAAAAATTCGTATTTAACCCTTTCCAGGTAAACACTTATGTATTGTATGATGAAACGAATGAAGCGGTGATCATTGACCCCGGCTGTTCCGATGGGGTTGAGACACTATCGCTGCTCAATTTTCTGAAACAGGAAGGCTTAAAGCCGGTCCGCATGCTTTTGACACATACCCATGTAGACCATGTTGTTGGCTGCAACGCCTTGCAGGAAGCGATACAGCTTGAGCCCGAAGGGCACCGGGCGGGCCGGGTATTCCTGGAGCATTCAACCCGTACGGCCGCCAATTATGGCATCAGCCTTAATAAGAATCCTGTTTTATCGCGATTTTTTGATGAAGGTGATGTGCTCACTTTTGGCAACAGCGGGCTGGAGGTATTGTACACACCCGGCCATGCCGATGGCAGCGTTTGCTTTTTGAACCGTGAGCAAAAATTCGTGATTTCCGGCGATGTGCTGTTCAATATGAGTATTGGCAGAACCGACTTCCCGACAGGTGATTATGACCTGCTGCAAAAAAATATTACCGAAAAGCTCTTCACCCTCCCCGACGAAACAATTGTTTATCCCGGCCACGGGCCCGAAACCACCATCGGATTTGAAAAACGCAACAATCCTTTTGTAGGTGGCGGGGATTTTATGCATTGATGACTGATGCCAGTTTTTCCACATCAATATCCATCATGCAGCGAAAATGCTGCCGGGGGCATTTGCTGAAGCCAATTTTGCTGCACGGACGACAGGACAGGTCCCTGATCCCGACAATATGCGACAAATCCTCTCCATCGGGGAAATATGGATACATCCCGAATTCGGGTACCGTACTTCCCCAGACAGAGATGAGCGGTTTTCGGAGTGCAGCTGCAATATGCATGAGGCCGGTATCATTGCTTACTACCTTTTCGGCCATATCAAGCAGTGATGCTGATTGGTTGATGTTAAAGATCCCGCAGGCATTATACACCTTTTGGCCGCATTGCAAGCTTATCTGCTCCGCCCGTTCGCGGTCGTCCTGTCCCCCAAGCAGGATCACGGGAAACCGTAAAAGCCGGCAAAGGGCAATGACCTTTTCGGCCGGAAATATTTTGGTATGATGCATTCCGCCAACAACAACAGCAACATAGCCACTCCTGTGTGTTACAGGGAGATCATCGCGGGAGAGGCAATCTTCAGCCGGAATGAAATAATCCAGTCCGAGGCCGTCATTGCTGATGCCCAGTTTCCTTCCAGCCTCAAAATAACGGTCAACAACATGCATAGCCGGCAGGCGGTTTACCTTAAAATTAACGAGCAGCCATTTTTCGATATTCAGCTTGCGAAATGAAGCGGAAGGCCTTCCAAGAGCCATCCTGACCCTGAAGGACCGTATATTTTTATGAAGATCGATCACGAAATCGAATCGGACTGCCCTGAGCTCACCGAGCAGGGGCGCCAGGTTGTTCTCCAGTCCGTGAATATGGTCAACATTCGGATTGGCGCTGATCACCCGGCGGTATTTTTCCTTGAGCAGAAAATGGATTTCCGCATCCGGATACTGTTTTTTCAGCGACCTTAAAACAGGCGTGGTCAAAACGATATCGCCGATGGAACTGAAACGTATAACGAGGATCTTTTTCAAGGTTTCCATATTGGGCGCATCAAAAATACATAAAAACAACGGGTATAGGGGATCATGCGACAAATTGCGGATCCCGCATTGCCGTATTCCCATTTAACTGTTCATTCCGGCGATTATTGCATAAAAATGATTGTACGGGCACCAAAGCCTGCCAGCGGAACAATGCCATTGCCAGAAAAGGCATTCAACATCATATTTACTATTTTTGCAGCATGATGCTGATCGATACCCATACCCACCTCTACCTGCAGGCTTTTGAACAGGACCGTGAAGAAATGGTGAACCGGGCCATTTCGGCCGGGATAAAATATATGTTCCTGCCCAACATCGACAGTTCCTCATATGCAGGGATGCAGGCGTTGTGCCGGCAGTTTCCCGAGAATTGTTTTCCCATGATGGGGCTGCATCCGACTTCGGTGAAAGACAACTACCGTGACGAACTTGAACTGCTTGAAAAACGGTTGGAGGAAGGCATTTATTTCGGCATCGGAGAGAGCGGTATTGACCTTTACTGGGACAAAAGTTTCTACAGGGAACAGGTAGAAGCCTTTAACAGGCAGATCGATCTGGCCATCGATCTGGATCTTCCGCTGGTAATCCATGCCAGGGAGTCGTTCACTGAAATATTCAGGGTGCTGGATGGTAGGAAGAGGGAAGGTCTTCGTGGCGTTTTCCATTGTTTTACCGGGGATACGGAGCAGGCGAAAAAAGCTGTCGCGATGGGCTTCCATCTTGGTATCGGCGGTGTTCTGACATATAAGAATTCAGGTCTCGACAAAGTAGTATGCAGCACTGGCATTGAACATCTCGTGCTCGAGACCGATGCCCCTTATCTGCCTCCCGTTCCTTATCGCGGTAAGCGCAATGAAAGTGCCTACCTTGTATATATTGCCGAAAAGCTTGCTGAATTACTCAACATGAACACGGAAGATGTGGCTGCGATCACCACGCAGAATGCATCCGAACTCTTTAACCTGAATATATGAACATCAACACCCGAAAAAAAATACTGGTCATTTACACGGGCGGGACCATTGGCATGATGCTGGATAAGTCTACCGGCACCCTCAGGCCACTGGAGTTCGGACAAATGTCGAAGCTGATACCCGAGTTGCTCGACAGCGATTATGTGCCCGACTATATATCATTCGACCCCACAGTGGATTCGTCGAACATGGATCCCGCTTCATGGATCAGGCTGGCCGCGATCATCGGGGAACATTATGAGGCCTATGATGGCTTTGTAATCCTGCACGGTTCCGATACCATGGCCTATTCGGCTTCGGCACTCAGTTTCCTGTTGGAGAACCTCAACAAGCCCGTGATCTTCACCGGTTCACAACTGCCGCTGGGCGTAAACCGCACCGATGGGAAGGAAAACTTCATCACCTCCCTTGAGATCGCTGCACACTATGCCGACGACACCCCGCTGGTGCCTGAAGTATGTATCTATTTCGAAAACCAGCTTTATCGCGGCAACAGGACCTTTAAGTACAATGCCGAAAATTTTGACGCTTTCCGCTCCGTCAATTATCCCGTACTGGCTGATGTGGGAGTTTATATAAAATTCAACACCAATGCCATTAAAAAGCCCAATTTCAAAAAGCTTAAAGTATATAAGAAACTTGACACCTCAGTTGCCATATTGAAATTGTTTCCCGGCATACAAGACCATGTAGTGAGCGGATTGTTAGGGATTGAAGGGCTGAAGGCCGTTGTGCTGGAGACTTACGGAACCGGTAATTCGCATACTGCGCAGTCATTTATCAACATACTTGCCGATGCCATTGACCGGGGATTGTTCATCCTGAACATCACCCAGTGCAAGGGAGGTGCGGTTGAACACGGGAAATACCAGGCCAGCGTTCCCCTGGCCGGGTCAGGCGTGGTGAGCGGCGGAGACATGACCCTTGAAGCCGCCGTTACCAAGCTGATGTTCCTGCTTGGTGCAGGTTTGTCGGGAACCGAACTAAAAAAGACCATGCAAAGATCGCTGCGGGGTGAGATCAGTGATTAAGCCTCATGCCGAAATAAATTTTATTCTATTACCTGAAAGATTTCAGGGGAAATATGCCGGGGTATCAAGAAAGGTCATCATAAAACCGGCCCCGGGGGTGTTAAATATAAGCCGGGAGATCCCGCCTGAAGCGGGATCAGTTCGACTACATAATTTCAAATCAATACTTTCGTGAAATTATAGTTTCACTGATTTAATTTTTAAGACAATTTTTTCATTCAATCTTTTTTTTATTACTTTAGCTGCCTGATTTGAAGGATTCGACTTAGGCTTTGCATGATTCTGGAGAGATGGCCGAGTGGTCTAAGGCGCACGCCTGGAGAGCGTGTATCCCGAGTGGATCGGGATCATGGGTTCGAATCCCATTCTCTCCGCATATATTAAACGCTTGTAAGTAAAACAATTATAATCTAAAATTAATTCAAAAGTTGAATTTAACATTATTGGCTATGAAAAAATTAATTGCTTTTCTGACCATCGCAGGAATGCTGGTATTTTCAGTTTCTACCGTTTTTGCGCAGGACGTTACTGCCGAAGACCTTGAGGAAACAAACGACACCACTGTTGTTGACACCGCAGCGGTAGTTGAAACGCCCATGCAGACCTTTGTGGACGAACCTGTTGAAGTAAAAGGCTTTCACCAGGTGCTGAAAGAAAAATTCATTGAAGGCGATGCCATGTTCATGAGCTTTGTATTGCTGGCTTTGATCTTTGGTCTTGCCATCTGTATTGAAAGGATCATCTACCTGAACCTTTCAACCACCAATACCAAAAAGCTCCTCAACAAACTGGAGAATGCCATTGAAACCGGCGGTGTGGATGCTGCCAAAGAACTGTGCAAGAATACCCGCGGCCCGGTAGCAAGCATCTTTTTCCAGGGTCTTACCAGGCACGAAGACGGGCTGGCCGAAGTTGAAAAAACCATCGTTTCTTATGGCAGCGTTCTCATGGGCAGGCTCGAAAGCGGCCTTTCATGGATCTCCCTCTTTATCGCCATTGCCCCAATGCTCGGGTTTATGGGTACCGTTATCGGGATGATCTCCGCCTTCGACAACATTGAAGCCATGGGCGATATTTCCCCGGCCATCGTTGCCAGCGGTATCAAAATGGCCCTTCTTACCACCGTTTTCGGTCTGATCGTGGCCATCATCCTGCAAATATTCTACAACTATATTGTTGCAAAAGTCGACGGGCTGGTCAATGCCATGGAAGACAGCACCATTACCTTCATCGACATTCTTGCAAAGAATAAATAACAAAAACCCATTGCCATGACTGTTCTATCATCCAAAATATTAAGAATCCTCCTGGGAGTTCTTCTTGCAGTATCGGCATTGCTGGCCATTCTCTTTTATGCGAATGCGATCTCTGACGACCTGCTGATCTACTGGGGATACCTACTGGTGATCCTTACGGCAGCAATTACAATCCTCTTCCCTGTTGTCTTCCTAATCCTGAACCCGAGGAATTCAATAAAGATCTTTATTGCCCTGGGGCTGATGGTTATCATTGCCATTGTTGCCTACAGCCTTTCACAGGTCGGATTTACCGATCACCAGCTTGATAAGCTTGGCACCACTGCAAGCACAGCCAAATATGTTGGCGCCGGATTGATCTTTACATATATCCTGGGCGTGCTTGCTGTATTGTCAATCATTTACGCAAGTATTTCAACCATTTTTAAACAATAGTATTATGGCTCTCAGAGATGTACCTGAAATAAATGCCGGATCAATGGCCGATATCGCCTTTCTGCTGCTGATCTTCTTCCTGGTGACAACTACCATGGACATTGACACAGGTATCACCAGGAGGCTGCCTCCACCCGTTGAAGACGACACCGAAATTGACATCAAGGAACGAAACATTTTCAAGGTTCTGGTAAACAGCTCCGACCGGCTGCTCGTTGAAGGCAAGCCCGGAGATATCCGTAACCTGAAAGAAGATGTCAAGGAATTCATGACCAACCCTTTTAACCTGGAAACGCTTCCGGAAAAAGATTTCAAGTTCATTGAAAACCTGGGTGAAATTGAAGTTTCGAAAGGGGTCGTCTCATTGAAGAACGACAGGGGTACTTCCTACGAAATGTATATCAAAGTCCAGAATGAGCTCACAGCGGCCTTCAACGAACTCAGGGATGAGATCTCACTGCGTTACTACGGGATTAAATTCTCTAACCTCGTGAACCAGGACCGTATCAAGGCCGTGCAGGATGCAATTCCCATTGCCATATCCGAAGCTGAACCAGAAAACATAGGAGGAAATTAGAATGTCCCGCTTTAAAAAGAAAAAACCTTCAGGTCCGCAAAAGATCAATACTTCGGCACTACCGGATATTATCTTCATGTTGCTCTTCTTTTTTATGGTAACCACCACCATGCGCGAGGTAACCCTCATCGTGAAGGTTCAGCCGCCTGATGCCACCGAAGTGCAGAAACTGGAAAAGAAATCGCTGGTAAGTTATATCTACGTGGGCGTTCCCGTTAAATCACAATTCGGGACCGAATCGCGGATACAGCTAAATGATGCCTTTGCCACTACAAATGAAATCCCCGAATTCGTGGCTTCGGAAAGGGAGGCCCGTAATGAGGAAGACCGTAAATTCCTGACGACCTCTATTAAGGCCGACAAAAACACAAGGATGGGTATCATCACAGATATCAAACAGGAATTAAGGAAAGCAAATGCTCTTAAGATTAACTATTCCTCAAAGAAAGTACAATCGTTAAGCAATTAATTTTTACAAGCCTTCAGATTATGGAAGCATCCCGAAACGGATGCTTCTTTTTTTTTCGTTGAAGCGGATCAGCCATAAGAGTGCCAGGGAAACAACCAGGCTTGCCGCAATGATTCCGGGATGACCGTAATCGCCTAAGGAATCCGCATCCGTATCGGTCATGCCCCGGGCAAATAACCAGGCTGCCACAACAGCAAAACCGTTATTGAAAAAATGCAGCAGAACAGGGACCCATATCGTCTTTGACCATACGAAAGCATAGCCCAGTAACAGGCCCAGCAAGAACCTTGGCAGAAAACCAAAAAACTGCAGGTGAAGTGTACTAAACAGAAAAGCCGTAATGATAACGGCAAGATGGGCGCTACCACTCCATTCACGAAAAAGCCGGAGCAATACTCCCCTGAAAAGCAGTTCCTCTCCAAGGGCAGGCAGTACAGCAATCATCAGCATATTGATCATTAATCCTCCCGGACTGGAGGTTCCCAATAAGAGTTCCGTCAGTGCCCTGGCCTGATCTTCGCTGCGCCTCATCCAATCTTCAACCCCCGCCAGCCACTCCGGAAGGCTGAGCATCTCGTTCAGCCCCAAGGTCCAGTGAAGAAATGGCAATCCTGCCATGATAGCCCCAATACCCAGTATCAGGGAAATCAGACAGGGTGATTGCCTTAGCGACAAGTATTGAAGCGGTCTTTTACTTATCAGAAAGGCAAATATAAAAGGCGGCAAAACGAACAAGCCAATGGTATTGATAATTTGCAAATAGCGCAGCAGTGACAGCATGTCCGGGTCGAGCAGCGGCATGCCGGCCTTGATATAGTCCATCATTTCACTGCCGTAAAAGACTATTCCCAGGAGGACACCCAGTATCAGGGTAAAGAAGACCGACAGCAAGATGACCAGTAAAAAGGTCAGTATTCTGGCCGGAACAGAAAGACGGTACAAGAGCGGTTCCTGTATGAACATGGATCGATGATTACTTATGAAAGGCGTAAAAGTAGTAATTTTGCCCTTCGACATCAAATAAACCCATACAGGTATGCCCTGCGACCCGGCGCAATCACCTTTTTATGCAAATAGGGAACATCATATTTAAAGGCTGCCCCCTGATACTGGCACCACTGGAGGATATTACCGACCCGCCTTTCAGGTTGGTATGTAAACGTTTGGGTGCCGACCTGGTATACACCGAATTCATATCGTCGGAAGGGCTCATCCGTGACGCCCGTAAAAGCATTCAAAAGCTTGAAGTGGCTGATGAAGAACGCCCCGTCGGCATACAGATCTTTGGCCATGATGCCGCCAGCATGGCGCTGGCAGCAGAGATCGCCACACAGGCCGGTCCCGACCTTATCGACATCAACTTCGGGTGTCCCGTTCGCAAGGTTGTGGCCAAAGGGGCAGGTGCCGCCATGCTGCTCGACCCCGCAGGAATGTGCAGGATTGCATCAGCCGTGGTAAAGGCAACCCATTTGCCGGTTACGGTCAAAACCAGGCTCGGGTGGGATGAACAGAATAAAAACATTGTGGAAGTTGCCGAAAGGCTTCAGGACAGCGGGATATCGGCCCTGAGCATTCACGGCAGGACCAGGGCACAGCTATACGGCGGCAAGGCCGACTGGACACTGATCGGAGCCGTTAAAAATAACCCGAGGATGAAGATCCCGGTTATCGGAAACGGCGATATCGACAGCCCGGAAACGGCCATGAAAATGAAAAACACCTATGGCGTTGACGGCATCATGATCGGGCGGGCGGCAGTGGGATACCCCTGGATATTCAGGGAAACCCGCAGCTATTTTGAGACAGGCAAAATCTCTCACCCACCCGGTGTTGAGGAACGCGCATCCGTATGCCAACAGCATCTTCTTCTGTCTGCAAAGCTGAAAGGAGAACACAGGGGCGTGATGGAAATGCGCAAACATTATGGTAATTACTTCAGGGGGTATAAAAACTTCAGGGGCTTCAAGGCACGCTTCATGCAGGCCGGCGATACGAATCAGGTACTTGAATTGCTGGAGGAAGTTGTTGCTTATTACAGCGACCAGGCCGATTGCATATCATGAAAAATTGCCGGATCAAATGATCAGTTCCAGCTTTTCATCAAAAAGATCCATGATCTCCCTGCCCGGAGAAAGATGGCATGAATGAATGCCCACGGAAGCTGCAGCAAGGGTGTTCTCTTCCAGGTCGTCGATGAAGGCTGTTTCCGAAGCATCAATCCGGCCATCGCTCAGCGCCATCCTGAATATTTCCGAATCAGGCTTTCTCACTCCCATCATAAAAGAATACCATGTTTGGGTAAAAAAGGCATCCAGTCCCGGGTAATCAAAAGTGTCGCGAAAACAGGCATCGTAAAAGCTGTGATGAATGGCATTGGTATTGCTTAGCAGGTAAAGCTTATAGCGGGATTTCAGGCGTGTCATGAACCTGATGCGTGCAGGAGGGATGTCGAGGATCATGGCATTCCAGACCTCATCAATTGCCTTGTCATCCATCGGAACGCCAAGAAAATCCCTTATGGTATTCCTGAAACCCTCAGGACCGACCACACCGGTTTCAATACCATGGAAAAACCCCTGATCATGTAAATGCCTGTCCAGCAAATCCACATTGCCAAACCCCCCGGCAATCAATTTCCTTTTCACGGCTCCTGGGTCGATATTGATGATCACGCCACCAAGATCGAAAATGATATGACGAATCTTTTTCATTGAGCGTAAAATTACGAATAAATGATAATAAAGCCCGGGGAAGAAACCCGGATCCGGTTATCCGGTAAAACACAAAGGGAAATTACCCCTCTATCCGTCTTGCCTGCCGTCATTTTTTGTATTTTTATGAATTCTTTATGGATAAACGAATGATGGACTGAAATATGTCCGGGAACAGGAGATCAAAAAAAACAACCATTATGGAAAACGAAGTGCGGAATATCCGGCTCGAAAAGCTGATGGAACGGGAAAAGGAGCTTAATTGCCTTTACAGTATCGAAAGCCTGCTGATCAATGATGAGATGCCATTGGATAAGATGATGCAGAAACTGGTTTACGCCATTCCGCCGGGCTGGCAATATCCTTCGGTTTGCGAATGCCGCATTGTTTTTGAGGATAAAACCTATGAAACCGACGACTTTGAAGAGACGGAGTACATGCAATCAACCGAGATCATCGTGGGGGAGCATGTAGCAGGCCGCATCGATATTGCCTATACCCAACTGATCCGCCTGCACCGCGGAAGCGCTTTCCTGCAGGAGGAACAGAAACTGCTCAACACCATTGCAGGCACCCTTGGAAGGACCATCTTCAGAAGAAAGCTGAAATCGACACTGGATTACCTTGAAAACAGTAAATCGGAAAAGAGCCCGCAATATGATGAGGAAAAGGTGCTGAACCCCGATTCGGATGAGCACTGGAAATGGCGTTACGACATCGTAAACAAGCTGTCGCAGCACCTCGACCTTGACCGTTTCGGCCTGAAAGGCGTTTACCTGATCGGGAGTACCAAAAATGCCAATGCCGGACCGGGTTCCGACATTGATATTCTGGCCCATTCCGTCGGCAACAAAGAACTGGAAGAAAAATTCAAAACCTGGATGGAGGGCTGGGGCTTATGCCTGAACGAGATGAACTTCATGAAATCGGGTTACCGCAGCAACGACAGCCTTATCGATCTGCATATCATCACCGATAAGGATATCAAAAAGAATGACAGTTATGCCTGCCTGATCACGGCAGTCAGCGACAGGGCCCGGCCGGTGAAAATCAAGGAACAAAAAAACTGACAGATGCCAAGGTGTTTTTTTGCCACTGACCTTCACGGTCATGTGTCGCAGTATGAAAAACTGCTGGCGAAGGTCAGGCAGGAAGTTCCCGAGGTGGTCCTGCTGGGTGGTGACCTTCTCCCGCACGGCATGGGTATCAAGCCGGGTTTTGATGATTTTTTTGACGACTTCCTCCGGCCTTCTTTTATGGCCCTTCAATCGGAAATGAAAAACGATTACCCCCTGGTGATGCTGATCCTTGGTAATGACGACCCCCGGGTGAATGAAGAGGATTTCATCCTTGCCCAGGATACGGGGATTTGGGTTTATATGCACGAAAGGAAATACGATTTTAACGGTTTGCCATTTTATGGCTATGCATACGTGCCCCCGACGCCTTTCAGGATGAAAGACTGGGAGCGGTATGATGTTTCCCGTTATGTCGACCCGGGTTGCATCCATCCCACCGAAGGGTTTTTTACGAAGGAGCCGGAAACGGATATTGAGTATCATACCATCAGTGAAGACCTGGCGCGTCTGAGCGGTGATGACGACCTGTCGGGGGCGGTCATGCTTTTTCATACGCCCCCCTATCAGACCAGGCTCGATCGAGCGGCACTGGATGGGATGATGTACGAACATGTTCCGCTGGATGTTCATGTAGGCAGCATCGCCCTGAAAAGATTCATCGAGGAACGCAGCCCCATGGTCACCCTTCACGGGCACATACATGAATCATCGCGCATTACCGGGCACTGGCATGAATATATTGGAAATACATTGTCGGTAAACGCTGCCTGGGACGGGCCGGAGTTATCGCTGGTGGTTTTCGACACCGGTAATTTACAGGCTATCAGCCGGCATATCATTTAGGGTCATCCAGGAAGCATTTGACGCCGGTTTTTTCCATATAGCCCACGCATTTATTACACTGATCGCAAGGGGACCGGTGCCCGTGTTCGTGCATGACCTTGCGGATGAAGTCGGGTTCGGCGATCAGAGCCCTGCCAATCGCAATCAGGTCGAAGCCGGAATCCATCACCTCTTTCACCCCGGCAGCGGAGATAATACCACCCACATATACCAGGGGCATACGTGTGCTTTGCCGTACTTTTCGAGCCAGCGGCAGGAAGAAGTTTTCGGTAAAGGCATATTCCCTGATGATGGATTTCCCGAAAAAGAACAGGGCTGCTTTCTGCAGGTAATTGGTTTCAGATGCGATCATTTCCCGGAGAGGCACTTTTCCGCGCAGCAGGTAAAAGGGTGTCAGGCTGGTGAAGCCGCCGCTGAGAATAACAGCATCCACTCCGTGCATTTCAAGTTTATGAACAAGCTTTATGCAATCGGCCAGTGTAAACCCGCCCGGGATATCATCTTCGAGGTTCAGCTTGCATAGGACCGGAAATTCAGCCCCTACTTCCCTGCGCACGGCATCTGCCACTTCGAGGGGAAAGCGCATCCTGTTTTCGGGCTTACCGCCATATTCATCTGTTCTCCTGTTAACAGCCGGCGACAGGAATTGGCTCAGAAGATAACCGTGCCCCATATGGATCTCAACCGCATCGAAACCTGCGTTTTTTGCAGTGCTTGCGGCGCTGGCAAAATCAATGGCTGTTTGCCTGATCTCATTCACGGTCATGGAACGTGCAATAGGCCTGCCCCGCATAATTCCGTACTTATTCAGTACAGGCGATGGAGCGAGGGGTTTACGGCTGTTAAATCTTGTGCTCCTGGTAAAATAGCCGCAATGCGTGAGCTGAATGGAGATCTTTCCGCCATGAACGTGCACGGCATCGGCCAGCTTCATCAGTTGCGGGATGGCCTGTTTATCGATCACAAGCTGGTGTTCATGCGTGAGGCCATCGGCATTTACGGCGCCATAGGCGATGGTGGTCAGGGCCACATCCATGGCAGCCATGCCGGCATGCAGGTTTGGAAGCCGGTCGTCCATCAGGCCGTTTTTACCCATCCCCTCATAGGTAGCCGTTTTGATAAAACGGTTTTTGAGTTCGAGAGCGCGCAGTTTAAAGGGTGAAAAAGCTTTGCCCGGCATAGTAAAATTATTATCTTCCAATAATAATCATTTTTTGAAAGGCGGTGAAAGCAGCGGCCAGATTCAGGTGAAAAAAATCAGTTGATTTTAAGTATCCTTTGCATATACGGGGTTTGGGATCCGCCCGTAAGTGATACGAAATAAAAACCTGCCGGCAATTCCGGAACATGAATGCGGGTTTCGGACTGTTTTGGCATGATTTCCTCGTGCACGACGATCCCCGAGGCATTGATAAGCCTTAATGTTGTATGGCTGTTGTTTTGTATCCCGGTATTAACCATGAAGCTATCCGTGAAAGGGTTCGGATATACAAGGATTTGTGTTGGTTCCGGGTAAGTTGCCGTTCCGACGGTTTGGTTTATATAATCCAGTTTAAGTGCAAACACCAGGTTGCTTTGTATAACCCCGCCTATAGAAGGCAGGGTACCGCCCTGCAGGTCGCTGATAAACAATCCGCCGGCATATGCCGGGCCGCTGACCAGATTCGACACATCGATCAGGCAATTGGTTTGCGATTTTGATGCAATGTCATATTGAACCAGCATGGCTCCGGTACTGTCCTGGCTAAAAGCCCAGAGGAACGGACCTCCCGGAGAGTAGTTGTCGCAGGCAAGTCCCGAAATAGTTCCCAGGCTTGCGCCTGCCGGGGTGAAGGTATCGAGGATATTTCCTTCCCTGTCCATTTTATAAAACACCGGCGACCAGTCTTCATTTGCCCAGAACACATCTTCTACCGGATCGTAGGCCATGCCCCTGATCTTAAAAGTTGTTTGCACGGTTGCGATCAGCTCCTTGTTTCCGAGGTCGAGGATAAAAAACCAGTTTGCGTTGGGGCTGCCGTAAAAGTATTGTCCGTCCCAGGCCAGGTCCCTGATCCGGCCAGCGCCGCCAATCACGAAGCGTTCAATGATATTCCCGCTCATGTCGTATTTTACAAGGCTGTCGTCGTGCCATTGCGTAACATAAACGAATTCGCCGTCGGTTTCGGCTCCGTACTCACCATAAAAAGCAGTTGAAGGAAAAGAAAAGACGAGGTTAAAAGTGTCCAGAGCATTGGCTTTGAAAGCAGTTGCAGCGAGGGGACCGGTTTCCGGCATCCCTTTTTGCGCAAAGCCGTGCAAGGACAGCAAATACAAGCATACCAGAAAAAAACTTTTCATGGTTAATCGTATCATCCAGTAATTTACAAGAAATGGGTGCTGCAAATATACGGCATTAAGCATGTATAAGCAAGAATATTTGCGGCAAAGCCGCGAATGTCAGTTTTAGCGAGTTTTTAAAGTGATATAAACTGGAACGGTATCATGGGGCGGGTATTAAAAAAAGGGGGGAACAATGGTTTGCCGGGTTATTGT
Source organism: uncultured Bacteroidales bacterium (assembly GCA_964404735.1). GTDB lineage: Bacteria > Bacteroidota > Bacteroidia > Bacteroidales > B18-G4 > B18-G4. The sequence continues at coordinate 1,017 of CAYOLA010000004.1, read as the reverse complement.
TACTTTGCATTTTCTGAAGGAATCGGATAAATGATTGAAGACAATTTGATGATATTTTGTATCTTTGCATGCGCAAAAATTCCGGTGGATTTTTTGAAGGGTTTCAGCAGATTGCGCTTCAACAGCAAAAGGAATCAGGACTTAACGCCCCTTATTGCTCACACCCATACTCAACACACGCTCCCACCCCCACACCCACACCCACACCTTCTCCGGGCCTATAGCTCAGTTGGTTAGAGCAACTGACTCATAATCAGTAGGTCCCAGGTTCAAGTCCTGGTGGGCCCACAATAAAAAGACTGCTGTTTCGGTCTTTTTTGTATTTAGGGAAGGGGCGAAGGGGCGACTTTAGCGAAGGGGAGAGTTGGGTGATAAGCTATCTGCTTAGATGGACTAAAACTCTTTTCCCTTGATTTTTAATGTTTTGCCATATCAATTCTTTCAGCCATGGTAAAGGGTTATCATTCCAGCGCTGAGGATGGAAATTGATCATTGCTTGGTTTGGAAATTGATCATTTTCAACAGCTTTGATAATATCATGGGTGCTGTGAAAGCGGAGTTTTATAAACATCGGGTTGGTGATGGTGTTTTCTTTGGTGGCTTTGTCGCGAACGTTGTAGAGGTGGCCGTCCCATCGTCTTCCTGTGTCAGTTATGTAGTAGAGTTCGTTGAAGTTGATATCAAAATAGGGTTCTGCCAGTATGCCGAGTTTTTTGTAGTCGTATTTTTTCCATATCTCGCGGTTGTCGAAGGACGACATGGGACTACCGTGCATAGAGATGGTTTTGACAGGGGTGAGTTTTTGGAATGTCTCCAGGTGGCTGCAGAATTCATCATAGGCCTTGTCAATATCTCCTTTGCAGGTGTCCATGGTTTCGTAGTGGTAGCCTACTTCGTGGCCGAGTTGCACCATTTCTTTGATGATGGTTTCGTTGTAGCTTTGGGGTACCATACGGAAATAGTAAGTGCCTGAGATGCCCAAATTGGCCTGGATGCGGGCGAAGGCAAGGGAGTTTT
>CAYOLA010000003.1:0-7425 GCA_964404735.1 uncultured Bacteroidales bacterium | reverse complement strand
TTCTCCAGTCACTGAAACACTAAAACCATTTAACCATTTAACCATTTAACCATGTAGCCATTTAACTCCCGGGGTTTCGGGGCAAGCACTGTAACCCTCAACCCTTTTCCCTTAACCCTCAATCCCAACAACATTTATAAACATTATAAATAGTGTCATAAACCATTGAGAGAGAGAGAGGAAGAGAGAGAGAGAGAGAGAGCGAGAGAAAGCTGTTGACATTTCATGCCTGATCGTTTATCTTTGGGTTCTCGAAGCTGTTCTTATTCACTAATTATAAATTCTTAAACGAAACCATTTGTGATGCTAATCTGTTAATTTTTCAATGTAAAGATATGAGAAAACGAATTTTTTCATTTACATTGTTATTGGCCATCTTGGCACTAACATTTAACTTCAGCTGTCAGAAAAGCCCCAATCAGATCAATGATGCACCGCGGGAGATAATTATTAAGACGGATTCAAACTACAATTCAATCAACTCAAACAATCCGTATGATTCTTCCTTCTACTACTATTGGATAGAGGCCCTGCTCTATGTCAATAATACCCAGGATACAAGTGAATGCGATGTATTTGATGATTATTTTGACAACTGGAAGGACTACGCTGATGACAATGCACCAGAGCTAATAACGTATGACACTTCGGACGTAGATGACATTATTATAGATAGCGTAGGTTCATTTATTGATATTCTTTCTGATACAACATTAAGTCTCCAGGGATTTCTGAATAAGGCCTTCGCATTTGAAAACAGGATAGCAAATGATGCTAATCTAACTACTGTTCAAAAGAACTTTATCCTTCATTCTACAGCATGTTTAAAGCAAATTCGCTTTATATTTGAAACTGAAAACTTTTATGTTACTGTAGGTGGAGAGACCTACCAGCTTGAAGTACCACAATCATGGGAGGAATTATTGAATGCGTGTATCGAGTATCAGCTAGGATTAATATTTAATAGTGGTAATCCTGTTACAATAGCACTATTTATTGCTGGATTGCCTTGGTCCTTTTGGAGTATTGTGGCATCATGTGCCTGGACGGCTTCACAACAATACTGGAATTGGTAAAAACTATAATATGTCTATGAAAACAAGAATAATTTTCATTTTATTATGGATCACCTTTATTACTGGAGCAATATTAATCCAGTTTAAGATTCCAGGAGGATTAATTAGTATGGTTCTCTCTGGTCTGGCATTGATGCTTACATATTTCATTTATCCTAAGAGGATACTGATGATACCAAAAGGATACTACAAAAACTCATGGTTAATATACTTATCCGGGATCATTTGGGGGTATTGTATAAATTCTCTGTTCTTTATTGTCAATGTGTATCCTGGTGTCAATGCAGTGGTAATTATGGCCAGCCTGTTTCTACTAGCACTTTTGATTGTTAATGTGGTATTCAAATCCCGGCTGTCAGATAATTCACTATTTATTCGAATATTTATTCATTCAATATTGTTATTGGCAATTATTATTGGATCCTATTATCTGATATAATTTAACAGAATAAAATAACCATTAGAGAAGGATCTATCCCAAATTAACGGATCCTTCTCTTTTCAATACACAATTAAAAAACAGAAACAACAAGAAAAGTGTTACAAGTGATACAATGCTTTGTTAGCGGGATCTGCCTCCAGAAAATCACTCCGTTCACTCATCATCATACGCTCAATCATGAGCTCCATGAGGCCATGTAATCCTTTTTCCCGCTCTAAATGCTTGACAAATACGCCTGATAGTTGTTCCTTTGTGACATCCATAGGTCTTTTTGGTTTTTAAGTTTTACATTCTTTTAGTCGATTATGAAAAACTAAATCAAAAGGACTTTTTCTTTTTCAGACACACTTTTTGGAACACTATCCAAAACGAAGAGAAATCGCATGCAAAATCAGGTTCGAGGTGCGGGGTATGAGGTTCGGAGTGTCCCGCACACCAAATTCGACCCACGAATAAATTCGTGGGCTATGATATTTATCTTTTAGCCCCCGATTCCTTTATCAGGCCCCCGATTCTCAGGGCAGGCATGTAACCCCCGATTCCCGGGGCAGGCATGTAACCATTTAACCATTTAACCATGTAGCCATTTAACCATGTAACCCCCAAACCCCTGTTGCAAGCCAGGCCAGGCTGCGCTGCCAAATAACTGCTTCATTATCAATTTAGAGCAGTTCTAAACAATTCCCGAAAGCGCTGTAAAACAGGGATTTCGGCATATTTCATTCATATAGTGAAATCCGGCACCCACATAATGTACTGAAATATAAACCCTTACCCCCAAGCCAAAAACGGCCGAAATCATTTTACAGTTATTCTAATGTTTATAATTTTGCCTTTGTGAAAAAATAAACAGCTATTTGATGCTGTAAACCTCATAAAAAGGAGCAAATCGTGAACGAAGTAATGCTTTATTCCCTGATATCGCTCGGCGCCATCGGTATCGTCGCTGCGATAATCTTATATCTGGTAGCCCGGCGTTTCAGGGTGGTGGAAGATCCCCGTATCGATGAAGTGGAAGAGGCGCTGCCTGCAGCCAACTGCGGCGGTTGCGGCTATCCCGGATGCCGGAATTTTGCAGAAGCGACCGTGAAATCGGCTACCGACAATAAGCATATCGAAGGGCTGAACTGTCCCGTGGGAGGCAATGAAGTAATGGCAAAAGTAGCGGCACTGCTGGGCCTAACGGTTGAAGAATCAAAACCCTTGATCGCAGTGGTTCGCTGCAACGGCTCCCGCGAAAACTCCCCTCCGAAGCTCAGCTACGACGGCCCGGCCACCTGTGCCTTTGCCCACAACCTGTATTCGGGTGAAGGCGGATGCCCCTATGGATGCCTCGGTCTGGGCGACTGTGTAGCAGCCTGCAACTTTGACGCCATCCATATGGATCCCGGCACCGGCCTGCCCGTGGTCAATGACAAATGCGTTGCCTGCGGCGCCTGTGTCAAGGCATGTCCGAGGAACATCATTGAACTCAGATACAAAGGGCCCAAAGACAGGCGCATTTTTGTTAGCTGCGTAAACAGGGAAAAGGGTGGCGTAGCCAGAAAGAATTGTGTGGTCGCCTGCATCGGATGCGGCAAATGTGAGAAGGAATGCAAGTTCGATGCCATCACCATTTCCAACAACCTGGCCTATATCGACTACCAGAAATGCACGCTTTGCAGGAAGTGCGCACCGGTTTGCCCGACCGGGGCCATCCTGGAGCTGAACTTCCCCCCGAAAAAGGAAAGACCTGCCAAAGCAGCCGGCGAGGCAGAAGTCAGTAACAGGGAAGAGAATCCCGGGAAACCGGAAAATAAAGAATAATCATTATCAGCATAATCATAATGGCTATGTTAAAGACATTTAAGTTAGGCGGCGTTCATCCCCCGGAAAACAAACTTTCGGCCGCACGTGCCATCGAGGTGTTGCCGCTGCCCGAACAGGCTTTCATCCCGTTAAACCAAAACCTGGGCGCCCCCGGCCTGCCGCTGGTGCAGAAAGGCGATCAGGTAAAAACAGGCCAGCTTATTGCCAAAGGCGAAGCCTTCATCTCATCCAATGTCCATTCCTCCGTGTCGGGCAAGGTGTTGAAGATCGACGAAGTGATGGACCCTTCGGGCTACCGGCGGCCAACCGTGGTGATACAGGTCGAAGGCGATGAGTGGGAGCCGTCCATCGATCGTTCGGAAACCCTGGCCCCTACCATCAGCCTCAGCCAGAAAGAGATCATCGAAAAAATACACGAAATGGGCATCGTAGGGCTGGGAGGTGCCACCTTCCCCTCGCATGTGAAGCTCATGGTACCTGCCGGCAAAAAGGCAGAGGTGCTCATCATCAACGGCGTGGAATGCGAACCATACCTTACCGCCGACCACCGGCTGATGCTCGAAAAGGGAGCGGAGATCCTGGTCGGGACAAGCATCCTCATGAAAGGGCTGGGCGTGGAGCGCGCCATCATCGGCATCGAGAATAACAAAGCCGATGCGATCAGCAACATGGCCGAACTGGCCAAAACCTTTCAGGGCATCACGATCGTCCCGCTCAGGGTCAAGTATCCGCAGGGCGGCGAAAAGCAGCTCATCAAGGCCGTAACCGGACGCGAGGTGCCCTCGGGTAAGCTTCCCATTGAAGTAGGGGCCGTGGTAAACAACGTTGGCACGGCCTATGCCGTTTATGAAGCCGTGCAAAAGAACAAACCGCTCTTCGAGCGTGTGGTGACCATCACCGGAAAATCACTGAAAGAACCCGGCAACTACCTTGTCAGGACCGGAACTCCCATCAGCATACTTATCGAAAAGGCCGGCGGCCTGCCCGACGACACGGGTAAGATCATCGGCGGGGGCCCGATGATGGGCAAGACCCTGCTCTCGACAGAAATACCGGTGGTGAAAGGCACCTCGGGCATACTCATATTGCGAAAAAACGAATCAAAGCGCGTACCCGTGATGCACTGCATCCGCTGTGCCCGCTGCGTAAGTGCCTGCCCCATGGGGCTGGAACCACTGCTGCTGGCCCAGTATGCCCAACAGGAAATGTGGGATGATTGCGAGAAAGAACGGGTGATGGATTGCATCGAATGTGGTTCATGCCACTATACCTGCCCCTCGGGCAGACCCCTGCTCGACTATATCAGGCTGGGAAAATTCAGGGTTGGACAAATAATCAGGAACAGAGGAAAAAACTAAGATATGAGCGTATTAACTGTTTCGGGCTCCCCGCATATTCACGGGGATGCATCTGTTAAAAAGATCATGTATACGGTGGTGTATGCCATGGTTCCCGCCATGCTGGTCTCGGTCTATTTTTTCGGGCTCGACGCCTTGCGGGTGCTGCTGATCTCATCGCTGGCATGCCTGTTTTTTGAATGGCTCATCCAGAAATACCTGATCAAGGGGCCGGTAAGCATCAACGATGGCTCTGCCTTGGTAACAGGGGTATTGCTGGCATTCAACGTGCCTACGAATCTGCCTGTATGGATACTGATCATCGGTGCCTTTGTGTCGATTGGGATGGCCAAGATGTCGTTCGGCGGACTGGGCAAGAACCCTTTCAACCCCGCCCTGGTGGGACGTATCTTCCTGCTGATCTCTTTTCCGGTGCAGATGACCACCTGGCCGGAGCCACGGGCGCTCTTCGGCAACCTGCCCGCATACCCCGACGCCCTCAGCGGCTCCACCCCCCTGGGCTATCTCAAGGAGGGACTGAAAAACAGCACCGTGCCGGAGTTGTTTGAGACCATGCCCGGCATGCTCATGGACTTTATCGGGTACATCGGCGGTTCGCTGGGCGAAGTCTCCGCTGCCGCCCTGCTCATCGGCGCCGCCTACATGTTCTACAAGCGGGTGATCACCTGGGAGATCCCCACGGCCTATATCGGCTCGGTGGTAATATTCTCAGGCATCCTCTGGCTGGTCAATCCCGACGCATACGCAAACCCGCTCTTTCACCTGCTCACCGGCGGCCTCATCCTCGGCGCCTTTTATATGGCCACCGACATGGTGTCGTCGCCCGTCAGCTCACGCGCACAGATCATCTTCGGCATCGGTTGCGGGGTGATCACCATCCTCATCAGGATATGGGGAGCATACCCCGAAGGGGTATCCTTCGCCATTGTTATCATGAACGCCTTCACACCGCTCCTGAACAAGGGATTCAAACCAAAACGCTTTGGCGAAAGGCTGAAAGCAGCATAGTAATTGATCAAAATAAAAGCTAAGATAAATGGCCAAAAAAGTTAAATCATCCTTTATCAACATGGTGCTCACCCTCATGATCATCACCATGGTGGCATCACTGGCCCTGGGTTCCATCTACAACCTCACCCTGGAACCCATCAGGGCAGCCAAAAAGGCGGCAGCCGAAAGGGCGATCAGGCTTGTCCTGCCTGCATTTGATTCACTGAGCAGTGATACCTTGTGGGTGAAGATACCCGTCGACAGCATCCTTTCCGATCAGGGCAACGGGGGCCAGGACTCGCTGCAGTTCTTCAGGGCATACAAGGAAGGCCGGTTGGCAGGGGTTGCCGTTGCCACCTTCTCAAACCAGGGCTACGACCCCACGCAAATACAGATCATGGTTGGGTTCAGACCCGACGGCGTGATCGACAGCACGGTGGTGACCCAACAAAAGGAAACACCCGGGCTTGGCACCAAGATGACCAGTCCCGAATTCAACGGACAGTTTGCCGGAAAGGACCCGGCCAATTTCAGGCTTCTGGTAAAGAAGGAAGGGGGCGACGTGGATGCCATCACCGCCTCCACCATCAGCTCAAAGGCCGTTTGTGACGCCCTCAGGAGGGCTTACCGTACTTTTGAATCATATAAAATTGAAGGAGGGAACGAAGAATGAACCAGTGGAAGAACTTCAGCAAAGGCTTTATTAAAGACAACCCCGTATTTGTCCTGCTGCTCGGGCTTTGCCCCACGCTGGCAGTGACCTCCTCGGCCATCAACGGCCTGGGCATGGGACTGGCCACCACCTTTGTGCTGCTATGCTCGAACATCGTGGTGACCCTGATCAAGGATTTCATCCCCAACAAGGTGCGCATCCCCTCCTTCATCGTGATCATTGCTTCTTTTGTCACCATTGTGGAACTGGTGATGCAGGCATACTCCCCTGCCCTCTTCAACGCCCTGGGCATCTTCATTCCGCTCATCGTGGTAAACTGCCTGGTGCTGGGCCGCGCCGAAGGCTTCGCCTCCAAGCAGGGGTTCATATCCTCTGTGGTCGACGGCCTGGGTATGGGCATCGGCTTCACCTTTGCCCTCACCCTGCTGGGTGCCATCCGCGAGATGTTGGGCAATGGCTCCATCTTCGATGTGAAGTTCACCAGCGGCGATGCCATCCTGCTCTTTATCCTGCAGCCGGGAGCCTTTATCGTGCTGGGATACCTCATCGCACTCATCAATAAAATGAAAAAAACATCGTAAAAATATAAGTCATGGAATATTTTGCAATTATCATCGGCGCCATATTCGTTTCCAACATCGTGCTGGCCCAGTTCCTGGGCATCTGTCCCTTCCTGGGTGTCAGCGGCAAGGTTTCGACCTCGGTAGGCATGAGCGGCGCCGTGCTTTTCGTCATGACACTGGCCACCCTGGTTACCTGGCTGATCTATGTTTATGTGCTTGTCCCCTTCGGGATCACTTACCTGCAAACCATCAGCTTTATCCTGGTCATCGCCTCGCTGGTGCAGATGGTTGAGATCATCCTCAAAAAGATCAGCCCGCCCCTCTACCAGGCGCTGGGCATCTTCCTGCCGCTCATCACCACCAATTGCGCCGTGCTGGGTGTTGCCCTGCTAACACAATCGAAGAACTACGACCTGCTGCAGGGCATCGTCTTTGCCATCGCCAACGCCATCGGTTTTGCACTGGCCATGATACTGTTTGCCGGCCTCAGGGAACACCTCAACCTCATGGAAGT
>CAYOLA010000002.1:0-3936 GCA_964404735.1 uncultured Bacteroidales bacterium | reverse complement strand
AACGGGCTACAATGCCAGCCGTAACCTGCTGCAGACCACCACCCTGCTCGACACCATCGAAAAATATAAGTTCGACGCCGCCATCGGAGGCGGAAGGCGTGATGAGGAAAAGGCAAGGGCCAAGGAGCGCTTCTTCTCGCACCGCGATGAATTTGGCCAGTGGGACCCCAAGAACCAGCGTCCGGAATTATGGAATATCTTTAACGGCCGCAAGCAGTTGGGAGAGCATTTTAGGGTGTTCCCCATCAGCAACTGGACAGAGATGGACATCTGGCAGTATATCTACCTCGAAAACATCGATATCCCCAAGCTTTACTACACCCACGAACGGGATGTTTTCAATCGCGACGGGGTATGGCTGTCGGATGCGCCCTTCATGAATAAAAGGCCCAACGAAGTTGTCGAACGCAGGCGTGTCAGATGCCGGACCATCGGCGATATCTCCTGCACCGGACTTACCCTGTCCTCGGCCGATTCCCTGGAAGATATCATACAGGAGATCGCAGCCACCCGCATCACCGAAAGAGGCGGCAGGGCCGACGACCTGCGCTCCGATGCCGCCATGGAAGACCGTAAAAAGGAGGGCTATTTCTGATGGGAAAGAAAATCAATAACCACGCAAAAACAGCTACCATGATGGAGGAAAAAGAATTCTCAAGCAGGGCGTACCTCGACATGGAACTGCTTCGCTTTACCACGGCCGGCAGCGTCGACGATGGCAAAAGCACCTTGATCGGCAGGTTGTTGTACGACAGTAAGTCGATCTTCGAAGACCAGCTTGAAGCCGTGAAAAGGGCCAGCATCAGAAAAGGCAATGAGCTGGTCGACCTTTCACTGCTTACCGACGGATTGCGCGCCGAACGCGAACAGGGCATCACCATCGATGTGGCCTACCGCTACTTTGCCACGCCCAAGCGCAAATTCATCATCGCCGACACACCCGGGCATGTGCAATATACCCGCAACATGGTAACCGGCGCCTCAACGGCCAATGCCGCCATCATCCTGATCGATGCCCGCAACGGCGTTACCGAGCAATCGCACCGCCACACCTATATCGCATCCCTGCTGCAAATACCCCATATCGTGGTTTGTGTCAATAAAATGGACCTGGTGGGATACGAAGAAGAAGCATACGAAAAGATCAAGAACGACTTCAAGGCCTTTGCCGCCAAACTCGACGTGAAGGATGTTCGTTTTGTTCCCATTTCTGCCCTTAAAGGCGATAATGTGGTGGAGAAATCAGAAAGAATGGCCTGGTATCAGGGCGGAACCCTGCGCTATATCCTTGAAAATATCCACATCAGCAGCGACCATAATCATATCGATGCCCGCTTCCCCGTTCAATACGTCATCCGTCCACAACGCGAAGAATACCACGACTTCAGGGGTTATGCCGGACGTGTGGCAGGCGGCGTTTTCCGCGTGGGCGACAAGGTGAGCATCCTCCCCTCGGGGTTCTCATCCACCATAAAATCCATTGTCAGCTATAAGGACGAACTGGAGCAGGCCTTCCCGCCCATGTCAGTTATCATCACCCTGGAAGACGACATTGATATCAGCCGGGGAGATATGATCATCAGGGAAAATAACGTGCCCCACATCGGGCAGGATATCGACATCATGCTTTGCTGGATGAGCGAAAAACCCATGATGCTGAACGGCAAATATGCCGTCAAGCACACCACCTCCGACGCCCGTTGCCTGATCAGGGATGTGAAATACAAAGTCGACGTGAATACGCTGAACCGGATCACCGACGACAAGAACGTGGGGCTGAACGACATTGCCAGGGTTTCGCTCCGGACAACCAAACCGCTCTTTTACGACTCTTACAGGAAAAACAGGAAAACCGGCGCCCTCATTCTGATCGACGAAGGCAGCAACGTGAGCGTGGGAGCCGGGATGATCGTATGATCTTCAGGAAAGGATCCAATAAAATTAAATTCATAATTTTACCTTCATAACGCAACATCAGCCATGGAAAAGGAATACTTCAGCCACGAAAGCGCCATAATCGATACCGGTGCCGTGATCGGGCGGGGAAGCAGGATCTGGCATTTTTGCCATGTTATGGGCGGAAGCAGGCTGGGAGAGAACTGCAACCTGGGCCAGAATGTATTTGTTGCCAATGATGTGGTGCTCGGCAATAATGTAAAGGTGCAGAACAATGTATCCATTTACGCCGGCGTGATCTGCGAAGACGATGTCTTCCTCGGGCCTTCCATGGTCTTTACCAACATCAGGAACCCGCGCAGCGCCGTGGTCAGGAAGGGTGAATACGCCAGGACAACGGTTAAGCAGGGCGCTTCCATCGGAGCCAATGCCACCATCATCTGCGGCAATGATATCGGCCGCTATGCCTTCATTGCTGCGGGTTCGGTCGTCACTGGCCATGTGCCTGACTACGCCCTGATGATCGGCTGTCCGGCGCGGCAGGTGGGATGGATGAGCGAATACGGCCACCGCCTCGCCTTCGGCCCCGACGGCTACGCCACCTGCCCCGAAAGCGGACAAAGATATATACTGGAAAACCAGCAGGTAAAAAAATGCTAATCTTCAGATCATGACACAGCAGGATAACACCCGGAACTTTGCCCTGATCGGCGCCGCCGGATACATCGCCCCCCGGCATATGCGGGCAGTAAAAGACACAGGACACCAGCTTGTGGCCGCCCTCGACAGGTTCGACAGCGTAGGCATCATCGACAGCTTTTTTCCCGATGCCGCATTCTTTACCGAAACGGAAAGGTTCGACCGCCATCTCGACAAATTGCGCCGCAAGGGCGAACAAAAGATCGACTATGTGTCGATCTGCTCACCCAACTACCTGCACGACGCACACATCCGCCTGGCCCTCCGAAACGAGGCCCATGCCATCTGTGAAAAGCCGCTGGTGCTGAACCCCTGGAATGTCGACGCCCTGGCGGAAATAGAAAAGGAATCGGGCAGGAACATTTACAACATCCTGCAACTTCGCCTGCATCCATCCATCATCAAACTAAAGGAAAAGATCGAAAAAGGGCCTGCCGATAAGGTTTATGAGCTCGACCTGACCTATATCACCAGCCGTGGGCGATGGTATTTTATCTCCTGGAAAGGCGACCCGCAGAAATCAGGCGGCGTGGCCACCAACATCGGGGTTCATTTCTTCGATATGCTCACCTGGATCTTCGGCGACATCAAAAAAAATACCGTTCACCTTTCCGAAGACGACACCGCTTCCGGATATCTCGAACTCAGCAAGGCACGCATCCGCTGGTACCTGAGCCTGCGCCGTGAACACATCCCGCATGAAGCCATTGCTGCCGGGCTCTCCACTTACCGTTCCATCACCATGGAAGGGGAAGAGATTGAGTTCAGCGGCGGTTTTACCGACCTGCACACCGACAGCTACCGGCATATCCTCAACGGCAGGGGCTACGGCATTTACGAAGCCCGGAAAAGCATCGATATCGTACACAACATCCGTACGGCCAGGGCAGTCGGCCTGAAAGGCGACTACCACCCCCTGCTGAAAAAACATGCCCTTTAAGCCCTTCAAGCCTGATGACTGGGCAAAATATAATAAAATCCGATCATCCTCCCCAAAAAACCTGGTATGCGATCTATACCCGGTCGAGGACCGAAAAGCAAGTACACAGCCTGCTGGCCGAAGCCGGTATTGAAGCTTTTCTCCCCCTGCACAAAACACTTAAACAATGGAGCGACCGCAAAAAATGGGTAGAAGAACCGCTTTTCCGTTCATATATCTTTGTGTGCATCTCTCCTCAGGAATACTACCGGGTACTGAATGTAGACGGTGTGGTAAGGTATATCTGTTTTGAAGGAAAGGCAGTGGCCATACCACCACAGCAGATCGAAGCCATCAGGCAATTCGTGGCCGGCGGAGATGAACTGCCCGGCGTTGAGCTCAACCTTCTCCCCGGGACAAAG
>CAYOLA010000001.1:0-9796 GCA_964404735.1 uncultured Bacteroidales bacterium | reverse complement strand
CCTTGTTTGTGAATCATATTATTAAAATGGATTCATCCATTTTAATCATCCCATTAAATGCCCGTGGTCAATGATTTATTTTATAGAGCCTTAAAAATTCATCATATTCCTCCTGAAAACTCTTTTTCTTATGATGTTGCTTTTGATTTTGTATGTAATGAATAACTTTTTCAACATTCGATTCTGAAATCGAATATGCCGAATAGCCCGTTTGCCATGAAAATTTACCGCTTATCAGGTTATCATGATTGATAAAATGCGAACTACTCCCTTTTATCTGCTTAATGACTTCCGCAACTGTTTTTTGCGGGTTTAATAAGAATAGACAGTGGATATGGTCTGGCATACCATTAATAACATTAACCGGACATCCCAGCTCACGAAATTGTTCTGAAATATATTGATAAACCGTTTGCTCAATGCGCTGATGGATCAATTGAATTCTATCTTTGGTGGCCCAGATGGCGTGTAACCAGATTTTATTAAATGAATGTGGCATAATTCAGATTATTATTTTTCAAAAAAGTTTAAAAACCGTTAAAACGGTTTTTCGGAATGCTTTATGCACCGATATTCCCACGGTTAAAACCGTGGGCTATGATTGGGTTTAATATTGTTTTTCATCAAAATTCCCTGTGGTTTCATGCGCTGGTTATGCGATTGTGTTTTTGATTTTATGCACCGATATTCCCACGGTTAAAACCGTGGGCTATGATTGCGTTTAATATTGTTTTTCATCCAAATTCCCTGTGTTTTCATGCGCTGGTTATGCGATTGTGTTTTTGATTTTATGCAACGATATTCCCACGGTTAAAACCGTGGATTATGATTGCGTTTAATATTGTTTTTCACCAAAATTCCCTGTGTTTTCATGTGCTGATTATGCGATTGTGTTTTTGATTTTATGCATTGATATTCCCACGGTTAAAACCGAGGGCTATGATTGCGTTTTATGATTTTTTCACCCATTATCGCCCCGTTTCGGGCAGCAGTTTCACCCCTTCCCGCGTCACCTCGCAAAGATAATTCACCCTTTTGAATGTGAATTTAAACCTGACCGACTTCCAGTGTGCCGGCAGGTCGGGATTAATCCTGACGGTCTCACCACGCAGGTCCAGGCCTGCATAGGTCTCGATGGCGCCCAGCACGGTGCCTGCCATCACCCCGGCATGAATGCCTTCAGCCGTTGTGCCGCCTTGTATGTCGTTATAATCGCTGGTGAGCGCATCCATATACAGTTTCCACCCCAGTTGCCTGTTGCCAACCATGCCTGCCAGCCTGGCATGTACCACCCGGCTCAGTGTTGACCCGTGCGAGGTCCTGGCAAGGTAGTATTCCAGGTTTTTTTTGAGATACCCTTCGGGCAGCCTGTATCCCATGCTCCTGAGCAATTCATCCACATCCTCGTTGTTCAGGTTGTAATAGGTCATCAGCGTATCGGCTTGTTTGGCTACCTTGAAGGCATCGGGCGAAAGGCCTTCGGCCTTGAGCAGGCGGTCCATGCGGTAAATGTTGCCGTACTTCTGCCGGTAGTATTCCCAGTCGAGCTCGTCCAGCTCAAAATAGCCGTCGAACTGGGCGATGATCCCATCATCGGAGATGACCAGATTCAGCTTCTCCGAAACATCCTTCCATTTTTCGGTTTCTCCTTCGGTAAGCCCGGTCTTGCTGATCACTGCCTGTTTGGGTTTTTCTTCCATGCTGTTGATGATGCCAAGGGTTTTTCTCAGCATCCATGCGCACATGAGGTTGGTATAGGCATTGTTACGCAGTCCTCCCTCATCTGCGCCTGCGTATTTTTCATGGAATTCGTCCGGTCCCATCACCCCTTCGATATTGTATCGGTCGCCCTTTTCATCCTTTTTTGCCTTATTGGCCCAGAAACGGCAGATCCCGATCAGCATTTCGGCACCGTACTCATTCATGAACTGACCATCTTTGGTATAATGCCCGTACATGATGATGTTATAGGCGATGGCCAGCGACACATGCCTTTGCAGTGAGCTATGGTCGGGGCCCCATTCGCCCGATACGGGGTTCAGGTGTATCACCTGTGTTTCCTCCCTGCCGTCGCTGCCGCTTTGCCAGGGGAACATGGCGCCGGATTCTCCGTTCAGGCGTGCATATTCGCGGGCGGCTTCCAGTCGTCTGTAGCGGTACATGAGCACCGAACGGGCGGCTTCCGGAAAGTGCATGAAATAGAAGGGGAGGATGAATATCTCATCCCAGAATATGTGTCCGCGGTAAGCCTCCCCGTGCAGCCCCCTGGCAGGTATGCCGGCATCGATATGTTTGTTGTGCGGCGAGATGGTCACCATCAGGTGATAGATGTGCAGCCGCAGCAGCTTCTGTGCCAGCCGGTCGCCTTCAAGTTGTATGTCGGCCTTGTCCCATATCGCCTTCCAGGCGGCAAGTGAACGTGCCCGCAGGCTTGCATGATCATCAGCCCTTTTTGCTTTTTCCACGGCCGACTTCAGCGGGTCGTGGCTGCTGCCGTCGCCGCTGCGGAAAATGGTCGTTGTTTTCATGATGCCCAGGGGTTCATTTTGCGTAAGCGCTGCACGGATGCTGCTGTAGACAAAATCTTTTCCTGTGTGGTGTTCGGGAGTGGCCTGCAGGAGGGTGTTCCCTTTTTCTGCCATGATGCGGGAGGCCATCCCAATGACAATGCCCGACTGCGTGGTTTTTGCTTCGAGGAATTGCAGGTTTCCTTCCGCACCTGCCTGCAGGGCTTCGAGGTGCTTTTGGTTCAGCGAGCGGTAGCGTTCCACGCCATCGTTGATATGGCCGGCGGTAAGGCCCGTCCGTATTTCGATGGTGCCTGCATAGTTCAGGGGTGTGACATTATACCGGACGACGGCCAGACGGGGGTCGTCCATGCTGGCAAAACGTTCACTTTGTACCATGGTTTCGCGGCCCTGCCCGTCGCGTACGATCATCTCCCTGCTCAGGATGCCCTTGTCCATTTGCAGCCTTCGATGCACGGACAGTACCGCTGTTTTCCCGGCTTCCAGCCATTCTCCTCCATCGATCCTGAAGGTCAGGGGCAGGTAGTTGGTCACATTTACGAAATCTTCATTTTCTATTTCGCGCCCGCCCACTTTGGAGCTGAGCCTGTTAAAGAGGCCTGCCATGTAAGTGGCAGGGTAATGTACATCGCCGGCACTTGCCTCTTCGGGTGCCCCCCGGGTCCCGAAATATCCGTTTCCGGTTGTGAGGAGTGTTTCGCGTGTCTTTTCCAGTCCGGGATCATAGCCATGGTATACCAGTTCCCAGTTGTCGCGCGGGAGCCCTTCATCAAACCAACGGCAGATGCCTTCATAGCCGATCTCATCAATATCATTGACCACGACATCGGCTCCGCCTTCAAGCAGTTCATTGCTGTTGCCCTCGCGGGCGATGCCCAGCACCAGGCCGAAGTTTCCGTTCTTCCCGGCCTGCACACCCGAAACGGCATCTTCCACCACCACGGATCGGTCGTAAGGTACGCCGAGGCGGTCGGCCGCTGTGGTAAAAATGTCGGCTTCAGGCTTTCCTTTCAGGCCCAGCTCAGCCGACACCACACCGTCGATGCGTGTTTCGGCCAGCCCGCTGAGCCCTGCCGCCTCAAGCACCTGTTCGCAATTTTTGCTCGATGAGGCCACCCCCACGCGTATGCCTTTTTCCCTCAGGGTCTTCATCAACGCAACCGTTGAAGGGTATACCTGCACGCCTTCATCCCTGAGCACCCGGTTGAATACCTCGTTTTTTCGGTTGCCGATCCCGCAGACGGTTTCCATGCCCGGTTTATCGTCGGGATCCCCGAAGGGGATGTCGATGCCCCGCGATTCAAGGAATGACTGAACACCTTTGTAACGGGGTTTGCCATCGACATAGGGGAGGTAGTCATGCTGATGGGAAAACTCCCTGAAGGCTTCTCCGTGTATTTTTTCCCTGTGGTGCAGGTATTCGTCAAACATTTGTTTCCAGGCCCGGCTGTGTACCAGTGCCGTCCGGGTGATCACCCCGTCGAGGTCGAAGATCACGGCATCAAATGGAAGATCAGTCATGTTCTTGCTTTTAAATAAAAAACCAGTGATAAGCCAGCCCCGGCATGCGCAGGCTGCGGCCAGCTTTGTCGATAAGGACTTCCTGTCCGAGCATGTCCCGTTCATAGCTTGCCAGTTTGTATATGGGCAGGCTGATCCTTTTCTCTTGCCCGGAGAGGTTCAGCAACACCAGGATGCGGTTGCAGGAGTGGGTACGGTAAAAACCCAGTATTTCCGGAACCTTTATTCCTTCCATGGTTTGGATTTCGATCATGTCGAGATTGCCGCGTCCGAATGCCGGGTAGTTTCTGCGTGTGTTGACCAGATGGCTGACTTTCTGATAGACCTGTGCCGTGAGCGAGGAAGGGTCGCGGAGCTCTTTCTCCGTTTTATTCCAGTCGAGCCGTCCCCTCACCAGGAAGCGGGTGTCGTCCTTTCCCGTCAGGGCGGTCATCTCCCTGTAATAATCATGATCGTTGAGCTTGCCGAATTCATCGCCGTAATAGATCACCGGTGTGCCGGGCAATGAGAGCATCATGGCATAGGCCAGGGCGATCCTGTCGGGATCCCTGTCCATCAGTTCGGCCAGGCGTGCCGAGATGCCCTGGCCCAGGCGAAAGTCCCATTCGGGCTTTTTGCAGTAGTTGTCGTGGATATATTTCCGGTCTTCCTCGCTCACATACACCAGTTCGAGGCTCAGCTCATCGTGGCAACGCAGGAAGGTGAACCACTGGCTGCTGCCGGGGATGCCGGGTGTCACATCCGGGCTGAGAACTTCCTTCACCGGGGAGGCTTTTCCCATGTGCAGGGCTTTAAACATCTGGGGCATGAGCGGGAAATGGTAACCTGCATGGCACTCGTCGCCCCCGCCGAAATATTTTACAACCTCTTTGGGTCTCTGGCAGGCTTCGGCCAGCAGCAGGGTGTTGGGCCTGACCAGGTCGATCACTGCCCTGAAGAACTTCACGATGAGGTGGGTTTGCGGCAGGTTTTCGCAGGATGTGCCTTCCTCTTTCCAGAGGTAAGGGATGGCATCGGCGCGAAAGCCGTCGACGCCCAGCTTCATCCAGAAGACAAGGTTTTCGGCCATCGCCAGCAGCACCTCCGGGTTACGGTAGTTCAGATCGGGCTGGAACTCAAAAAAGCGGTGGAAATAATAGCGGTCGCCATCCTTTTCCCAATTGCTGCTGCATAAGCCTTCGAAGATGATCCTCGCTCCGGCGTAGCCCTGATCATCGCCAGCCCAGATATAAAAATCGCGGTAGGGGTTGTCGCCCTGTTTCCTGGATTCCCGGAACCATGGATGCTGATCGGAGGTATGGTTGATGGCAATGTCGAAGATCACGCGGATGCCTCTTTCGCGGGCTTTTTCGAGAAAGCCTGCAAACACGGTCGTTTTCTCCTCCATCGGGGCATCGGCCGGGAGCCCCAGCAGGTCGGGGCGGATGCTCCGGTAGTCGCTGATGTCGAAACCCGCATCACGCCCCGGGGAGTCGAGGATGGGCAGCAGCCACAAACAGTTCACGCCCAGCTCGCTGAGGTATCCGAGCTTCTCTTCCAGCCCCCTGAAATCCTTGTTGAAAAGGTCTACATAAAGGGAGTATACAACGGCATCCTTGTACCAGCCTTCCTTGTTGGGCGGAAGGCTGATCTGCCCGGCGGCTTCCTGCAGTTGCCCGATGAATTCCTGCAGCCTGCGGGGGTCACTGCCAGGGTAAAGGCTTGTCCAGATGCTCTCCATCCGGCTCACGGCATCGTTTTCCATAAATTCCTGTTTAAATGAATATCAAAAATAATATAAGGCGATGAACTGCAGTGCATTCTTTTGTTAAATAATATTAATTCCCGTTTTGCTGACATGCTTTGATGAATTATTTGCAACTTTGGTCATGAGATAAAGGATCTTTTGATGGATAAAACAGTGATGATGATCATATTGTTGTTAACAGTATCCTGTGGTGGACTGCAAACCGGAGGCGATGATGCTGCCCCGGCGGGGGATGGCTTTGTTCCCGGCTGGGCCAAAGGCGTGATATGGTACCAGATATTTCCCGGCCGTTTTCGCAATGGTGATCCTGCAAACGACCCGGACCTTGCCAGCCAGAAAGGCTGCTGGCCCCATGAACTGCGCGAACCCTGGGAGGTACATCCATGGGGCAGCGACTGGTACGCCTTGCAGCCTTACGAAAAGGCCAATGGCGAGGATTTCTGGTATAATGTCACACGCAGGCGCTACGGGGGCGACCTGCAGGGCATCATCGACAAACTTGATTACCTGCAGGACCTGGGTGTGGAAGCAGTCTACCTCAACCCGGTCTTTATGGCTCCCTCACACCATAAATATGATATTGCCAGCTATCATCATATCGACCCGCACTTTGGACCCGATCCCGAAGGCGACTTGCGCATTATTGCCCGGGAAACCCCCGACGACCCGGCAACATGGGAATGGACGGCAGCCGACCGCCTGGCCCTGAAGATGATCGGCGAAATGCACCAAAGGGGGATCAGGGTGATCTTCGACGGGGTGTTCAACCATGTGGGCCATGAACATTTTGCCATGGCCGACCTGCGGGAGAAACAGGAGGGATCGCGTTTCCGCGACTGGTTTACGGTACATTCATGGGAAGACGAGGATGCCGGAACTTCCTTTGAATATGAAGGCTGGTGGGGCATCCGCGACATGCCCGAACTGCGTGAGGACGACCGGGGTATCGTTACCGGGCCGCGTGAGTACCTGTATGCGGTTACCAGGCGCTGGATGGACCCTGAGGGGAATGGCGATGTGGGCAAAGGCATCGACGGCTGGCGGCTCGATGTGGCTTATGAAGTGAAACACCCTTTCTGGAAAGACTGGCGCAGGCTTGTGCGAAGCATCAACCCCCAGGCATATATGGTTGGCGAAGTGATCGACAGCCCCGATGCACTGAAGGCATGGCTGGCAGGTGATGAATTCGATGCCGTGATGAATTATAACTTCCAGTTCCTGTGCAGCGAATTTTTTATCAATAAAGGACTGACGCCATCCGCTTTTGACAAAAAGTTGTCGGAATTGCGCAATGCTTTCTCCCCCGGGGTGACGCATGCCATGCAAAATCTGCTGGGCAGCCACGATACCGACCGTTTGTCGTCACGGATCAAAAACAGGGGCCTGGCTTCATTTTTAGAATGGGAAGCGTATTTTGACAAGGGCAGGGCCCGGAATCCGGCATATAATACCTCCCGGCCTTTAGTGGAGGATTATGTGATTCTGCGGCTGATGGCCGCCTTCCAGTTTACTTACCCCGGATCACCCATGATCTATTACGGGGATGAGGCAGGCATGTGGGGCGCTGGTGATCCCTGCTGCCGCAAACCCATGTTGTGGGGCGATATCGGCTATGCTGATGAAATGAGCAATGCTGCCGGTGAACCTTATGAGCAGGCCGGCAATGTGGCTCCCGACAAAGGACTGGCCGCCTTTTACCGGAATTTGTCGCAGATCAGGAAAGCGCATCCGGCCCTGCGAACCGGTGACTTCCATGCCCTGATGACCGATGATGAACGCGGATTGTACGGCTTTGAGCGCCGCCTGGGCGATGACATGATCATTGCCCTTTTCAATAATTCGGAAATAGAGGCCCGTGTCAGCATCAGGTGCGATGCCGGCGGGCTGAAGGATGCACTGAAGGGCGGGGTGTTCGCCTGCCGCGACGGCAGTGCCGAATGCCTGTTGCTGCCCGGATCGGCCCTTATTTTGGTTCCATTTAACAATACGGAAAAATGAAACATGAATGTCAGACCGCTGAAGAGATCTTCCTTTCGGGTGCCAACTGTGCACAGGCCGTTTTTGTGTCACGCTGCAGCCGCTACGGTATAAGCCGCGAAGCCGGCATGAAATTATGCAGTGCACTGGGAGGGGGCATTGCCGGGACCGGCAATACCTGCGGAGCCGTTACGGGTGCCTTGCTGATCATTGGTTTGCAGGAGGGTGCCGGAGAAGTCAGCGAAGGTTTCAACGACAGGGCAAAGGAGCGTGCCGGAGCGTTCCTGCGCCGCTTTCATGAACTGCACGGGACCACTGTCTGCAGGGAACTGCTGGGCTATAACATGGGCATCCCCGGGGAAAAACAACTTATCAGTGATCTGAAGCTGACCACGAAACGATGCCCCGGCATCGTGGCTTCGGCGGCGGAGATCCTTGATGAGATGGCGGGACCGGCTTAGGGGGAATCACTAAAATTTGGTTTACCGGACCGTAATAATAAAAAGGTCATTTGCCCGTGGGAGAAAGGCTTGTGTTATCTTCATCCTTATCTGTAACAATCTTTTCTAATCTGGCGAGGATATTATGTATTTCTTTATCCAGATGGGATTTAAATTGAAGTTTCTGTTGTTTATCAAGTTTTTTGTATAGTGTGATTGAAAAACCCCGGCTGCCAAAATTTACTTTATAAGGTTTTTTGTATTTTTCCGAGGCTTCGTAAGCTAATTCGTGAAGCTGAGCCCGGGTTAAGTTTTCATTTAAAAATCGTTGATATAATGAATATTGTGCCTCAGATATTCCTGCAGCATTCACATCTCCGGCCTTTCGAATTATTCTAAGAAGTCGTACATCACTGGTTGGATTATTTAAAGCGATATCACTGATAATTCTTTTATCCATTCTCAAAATGTTCATGATATCGCCAATATAGGTTTCGTCTTTCCCGATGGCTTTTGACAACTCTTTTTTGCTTTTGAAAACACCGGCATTTAAAACCCTTTCAAAGGCCAGGGCTTTTTCAAAATTCGATAGGCTGGCTCGCTGCAGATTTGCAACGAGGCTCATTGCCTGCATTTCTCCATCTTCACCCTCAACAAGAATGGCTTCGATCTTTTCCCTCTTTAATATCTTGTGTGCCTCAACCCTGCGATGACCATCAATTATTTCGTATTTACCCGATCTGGATCGTACAACAATAGGTTGCATTAGCCCTGTCAGTTCAATGCTTTGAGCCAGTTCATGTAAACGGTGCTGAAGATAAATGCTTTTTGATGAGTCGCCGGGCAATATCCTGCCCTGGTAGGGCGACTTAATAAGATCTTTGATATTTACACTGATCAGGTTCATCTTTTTCCTTGATTTTTTTGATCAATAGTACTAAATTTACAATACATTTTCGAAATAGATATATGGCAAAAATAGCACATTCAATTGAGTGCTGACTGCTGTAGCAATACACGATCGTTCATTTTTTCACAGGACAGTGGCAATTGTTTATTCAGTAAATACAGAAAACAATCTCATATAAATGCTTTAAGTACTTAATTGTCAGGTTAAAACAGATCGGTCATGACCGATCAATATAATAATATCAAATGAAAAAAGCAAATAAATTAGCAAGTATATTAACTGGGATAGCGATGAGCATATCTCCCGTCACACAATCATACTCCCAAGTTCCTCCTGAAACAATTAATCCGGTTAAGCAAAATACAATTGTTTCCTCAAATATTGTTCCTGTTAAATCTTTAAATAAAACAATAGATTATTCGACGATGAAACCTGTTCAAGAATTACAAGAAGAAACAATATCCTATGTTGATAGAAATGAAGGAATTTCAATGGGTTATACTTATGTTCCTTCAGAAGATAAATTTTATGATAAAAACTCATCCGAAAAAATTGCAGAATCAAATAGAGAAGTTACAAGTTATTACGGAGATATTTTTTTGAATCCTTTTGTTCAGCCAAATTATGAAAACTCACAGAATTTTCATCTTTCTTATTATGGCTCTGGAAATGT